>CASEAD010000173.1 GCA_949285775.1 uncultured bacterium | reverse complement strand
ATGTCCCATTGATAAATACATTATAAATATAATTAATAGTCCTAATATAATTAGTTTAATAATATCTGCTTTATTGGTTTCTTTTTCTTCTATTTTTTTAAATTCTCCTAAGCTTTTAAAGCCAGCTTCTTTTATATATTTTTCAATATCTTTTAAATTTAAATTTTCATATTCAATTGTCGCTATAGATAGTACTAAATTTACATTAGCATTTTTTATTCCTTTTTGTTTATTTAGATATTTTTCTAGTCCTGATGAACAACCACTACAGGTCATTCCTTCTATTCTTAATATAATTTTTTTCATATTATCTTTCCTTTACTTTTAATATTCTTAAGGCATTTAGTATTGCTAAAATAGACACACCTACGTCTGCAAATACAGCGATCCACATACTTGTTATTCCAAAGGCACTTAATAGCAATACAGCTATTTTTACTGTAATAGCAAAAATTATATTTTGGTGTACAATTCTCATTGTTTTTTTAGAAATATTAATTGAGTTAGCAATTTTAGATGGTTCATCTGTCATAATTACCACATCAGCTGCTTCGATGGCGGCATCACTTCCGATTCCACCCATTGCGATACCTATATCAGTTAGAGCTAGAGCGGGGGCGTCATTGATTCCATCTCCTATAAACGCAAGCTTTCCCTCAGTTGATTTTTGCGTCATGAGCTTTTCGACCCATGAAACTTTGTCTTGTGGTAATAATTCTGAATAATATTCATCTAAATTAAGTTCATTAGCTACTGACTTACTTATGTTTTCTTGATCTCCTGTTAGCATAATAAGTTTTTTAACTTTATTTTTTTTAAATAATTTTACCGCCTTGTAGGAATCATCTTTTATCTTATCAGCTATTAAAATTGTTCCTGCAAACTTACCTTCAATTGCTACATAAACAGTGGTTCCTATTTTTTCGCTTTTTTTAAATTTAATATCATTTTCTCGCATTAATTTTTCATTACCAACAAGGATGTTTTTTCCGTCTACTTGGGCTTTTACTCCTTTACCGGAAATTTCTTTTGTTTTGCTAATTAGTTTTTCATTAATTTCTTTACCGTATGCTTGCTTTATTGAAAGTGATATTGGATGATTAGAAAAGTTTTCGGCATAAGATGCGTATCTTAATAAATCATTATCAGAGTATCCAATAGCATCAATTTCTTGTACTTTAAATACACCTTCTGTTAAGGTTCCGGTCTTGTCACATACTATAATCTCTGTATTTGCGAGTGCTTCTAAATAATTACTTCCTTTTATAAGTACTCCTATTTTAGAAGCTGCACCTATTCCTCCAAAAAATGATAAGGGAATAGAAATTACTAGGGCACATGGGCAAGACACTACTAAGAAAGATAAGGCTCTATATAACCATTCACTAAATGATGCATCTTTAATAATAAGGGGTGGGATTATTGCTAATAGAAGTGCTACTACAACGACAACTGGTGTGTAATATTTGGCAAATTTACTAATAAAATTTTCCGATTTTGATTTTCTATTACTTGCATTTTCTACTAAGTCCAATATTTTGCTAACTGTTGATTCTTTAAATTCTTTATTGACTTTAATTTTTAAAATACCGTCATTATTTATACAGCCACTCAATACATCATCATTTACAGTTACTTTTCTAGGAACCGATTCACCTGTTAGAGCTTGCATATTAAGCATAGATTCGCCTTCTACAATGGTTCCATCTAGGGGAATTTTTTCTCCAGGTTTTACTAATATGATTTCTCCAATATTTACTTCATCAGGGTCAACTCGTTCAATTTCTTCTTCACGGTATACGTTAGCATAGTCTGGTCTTATATCCATAAGACTTGCCACAGACTTTCTTGACTTATCAACAGCATAATTTTGAAATAATTCTCCAATTTGATAAAATAGCATTACGGCTACGGCTTCTGGAAATTCTTTTATGCAAAATGCTCCTATTGTAGCAATTGTCATTAAAAAGTTCTCATCAAAGATTTTTCCTTTTAAAATATTTCTTATTGCCTTTAATATAATGTCGTACCCTACTATTGTATAAGCCACAATATATAGAATATCTTTATATATATTTGTATCAAATTCAACTAATAGGCAAATAATAATTAACAAAAGAGAAATAATTATCCTTATCAATTTCTTTTTCATTTTTGCTTCCATAATGACTATGCCTCCTCAATTATTACATCTGGTTCTTCTTTTTTTATAGTTTTTCTTATTTTTTCTAATGCTTGTTCTTTAGTTTCCTCATTACATTCAAAAGTTAATTTCTGTGTCATAAAACTAATGTTAACATTTTCTATAATATCAATCTTTTGTAAAGTTCTTTCTAATTGATTAGCACAGTTTGGGCAATCTAGGTTTTTAATTTTATATTTATATTTTTGCATTATGTTTCCTTCTTTCTTTAAGATTTGTGATTTATGTGTTGTAGACCAATTTCAAATAATTTAACTATATGGTCATCATCTAGGTTATAATAAACTTCTTTTCCATTTTTTCTACATTTAACAACACCGCTTCTTCTTAGGGTTGCTAATTGATGTGAAACAGAAGACTTGGTCATATTTAAAACGTTGGATAGGTCGCAGACACACATTTCTTTTTGATCAAGGGCAAATAGAATTTTACATCTGGTTGTATCTCCTATTAATTTAAATAAATCAGCAAGATGATTAAATATATCTTCATTGGGCATTTTACTTAATACTTCTTCTACCGCATCACGGTGAATAATATTACAATCACAGCTAAATTCACTTTTTCCCATTTTATACCTCCTTAATATAATATGCTGTTTAGTTGAATTGTTGCTCAACTATTTATATTATAGTTGAATTAGTGTTCAACTGTCAATGGGTTTTAAGAAAAAAATAATTTTTTTAAAAATACCCTGTACTTTATGAGTACAAGGTTTATATATTTTTAACTGTTAATTATCCATTTCAAGCATTATTCCTGGTAAGATTTGTTGTTTTCTTGATATTATTCCTTTTAGGAAGGTTCCTTCTTTTAACTTATCGTTTTTATATACTCTTCTTAAGATATCTTCTCCTCTATCACTGTAAATTACATATGAGCCTTTAGATATTATGTCAGTTATAAATAACGCTACGAAATGGTATCCTTCGTTATCAGCGGTTGTGTTTAATAGTTTTATATATTCATCAATGCTATTTAATATTTCACTAGGGTTAGTTGTAGAAAGTTGTCCTAGTCCTATTTTTTTGTTTCCTACAGGATATATTTTATAATCTGTATATAGTACTTCTTCTTTAGTTTTTCCTTTTATAGTTGAGCCGGCTTTTAACATTTCTAAGCCATATTTTTTATAGTCTACTCCTGCTATTTTGCTTAATCTGTCTACAGCTTCTTTATCTATTTTAGTAGTTGTTGGGGATGTTAGAATTAAAGTATCAGATAGTATTCCTGATAGCATTAGTCCGGCGATATTTTTGGGTATTTTTATGTTATTTTCTTTAAATAGAGTATTTATTATGGTATTAGTACTTCCTACTGGCATATTTCTAAAATTAATTGGTCTATTTGTTCCGATACTTCCTATGTTATGATGATCTACTATTTCTAATATTTCTGTTTCTTCTAAGCCGATAGCGCTTTGTTCATAGGAATTGTGATCGACTAAGATTACTTTCTTTTTTTTGGCTGAATTTACATCTGGTAATCTTAATATGCCTGTACATTGTTCTTTTTTGTTAAGAACGGGGTAATAACTGTATCTTGTTTTATTAGCAATGTTTAGGAAATCACTAACATCTGAATAATCTTTTACACATAAGATGTTTTTTTCATATTTTAGGGTAGATATTTTATTAGATAGGTTGATTATTCTTGAGGTAATCATGGTGTTATAACTTGTTTTTATAATATTTACTTTATTTTTTTTAGCTATTTCTAAGTGTTCTTTTTTTATTTGACTATCTCCTGTTAGGATAAGTAGTTTTATCTTAGATTTAACTGCAAATTCTATAATACTATGTCTATCTCCTACTATTAAGATGTTAGAATTAGTTAATTTTACAGATTTTAGGAATGTAGTGCTTCTATAGCTTGCTACTGTTAGTTTTCCTTGAATGTCATCTTCATATTTTAGAATTTGCTTTCCTTTAATTGTTTTTAGAATATTATCGTAGCTAGTGTTAATATTATCAATATCATCACTGAATTGTTCTTTGGCAATATCTTTCATACTTACGATTCCTAACATTTTCTTGTCATTATCTATTACGGGTATTTTACTTATTCCAGCTTCTTCCATTTTGTGATAAGCATCACTTATTGACTCTGTTTCTAGGACATTATATCTTCTAGTGTAATTTAGGTCTTTTATTTTGGTTTTTACATCATTTAGAAATATTGGTTCTTCTACTTTAAAGTGATTTAATACAAATTTTGTTTCTAAGTTTACAGAGCTTAATACTACTGGTATGGCGTTAAAGCCTTGTTTTTGTTTTAAGTACGCTAATGCTATAGCGGATGTTACACTGTCAGTATCAGGATTACGGTGGCCAAATATATATAATTTATCCATATTATCACGTCCTTTATATTGAATTGCTTAATATTTTTTAGCTTATTACTTCGAATGTATCAGTAAATTTATAAGTTATGTTATCGTTATCGGATACGATATATACTATTTCATATGTTCCTATTTCTAAGTTACTAGTAGTTTCTGGTCTTACTTTTATTAAATTGCATCCTCTACCGTTATCTTTACATATGATATCTTCTAATTTATAATTTTCTCCATAATTTATGTATTCTATTCCTTCGATACTTGGTTCTTGTTTTTCTAAGTATTTAATTGTAGCCATTCCATCTCCTTGATTAGTGTTAGTTGTTAATAAATTATCTTTTGTATCTTTGATATTAAATTTAATGGTTGTATTTAATTTATAATTTGAGGTTTCTTCATTATCAGTTGTGTAACTATATATATAACTGCTATTTAAATCATTACCTGCGATTAAAATTCTTGAAGCAAGGCTATTTTCGTTTTCCCATGTTCCAGGTATTAGTCTTACGTCGGTTTCGGCAAAGATATTATTTGCTCTATTTCTTCCTACATAGAAATATAGACTTTGGTTTTGGTTTAAGTAGATGTTTGTTGAGAGGTAATCTCCACTTTGGTTAGTTGTTGATGGTCCCCATAATTCTACTTGGTAGTAGCCACTGTAGGAAGCAGTATATGTTTGATAATTAGTGTTATATTGATATGTGGTATTTTCTACTTGAAAAGCTACTTCGGTGTTGGTTTGGCTAAAATAATATTTATCTGTTATAGCATCGTAATAGATAGTAGTTTCTTGATCTTCTTGGGTAATTGCTTCAGTATCATTTGTGTATTGTATTTTTTCTAGGCTTTCGTTACTTGAGCTTGAACCTATAGTTATATTTTGGGTAGTTGTAGAATTATTCTTTATTATTAGGGTTATGGTAGTTTGGGCAAATGGTTCTAATTCTCCTTGTGGTTCGCTTTCACTTGTATTTAATTTGGCAACAGTTATGTTACTATTAGAGTTTTTATACCATAAGCTATAATATATTTTTTTATCAGTATTATTTTTTAAGTCAATATCATAGATTTCATAGTCGTTTGAACCTACGGTTATTGTTGTAGACTCATATATATTTTCTATATTTAAGTTTAAATTAGTATTTAATGTTACTATGTCTTCTTCAGTTGTAAAGGTTTCTGTAAATTTTGAGTAAGTTGGATTTAGGGATAATATTAATAATGGTAGTATAAATAATAATAATATATAGGTATTCTTTTTGGTTATTATTTTATTTATAGACATAGTATCACCCTACTTTCTTATTATACTTATAATAAGATTATATATTTTAAAGTTAGTTTAGTCAAGTAATTGCATAGAAAAAATAGTCCTTATTTGGAGGACTATTTAATTAGTTTCTAGTTGCTAATTTTTTACTTGTTACAATTACACCAATTGCTGCTACTAAGATAGTTGAAGCAATTACTATAAGATTAATATCGCCAGTTTGAGCTGGTTTTACTTCATCTGTAGTACTAGGTGTTGTTGTAGTTGTATTATTAGTATCTTGGTTTGATGTATATAATACATATGATGAACATTCTGTAATATCAAATGTCACATAACCTTCTTCATCTACAACTACTGTAGTAACATTTTCTAACTCTTTAGTAGTTTCGTTGTAGTGTGCTATTGTTAGAGTTGTTCCTGTTGCATATTCAGAACCTACATAATATGAAACTGTCGCTTTTCCTGGAAGGCTACCATTATGTGAGAAATTTATATATGTTACATCTTTGTATGTTGTAACTAATTTAGATAAATCTTCACGTATTGGTTCTGGTGCTTCAGTAGTGAATGTTATTTTAGTGTCAACTTCCATTGGAGTTGTAATATCACTACCAGCAAATTCCCATGTATACAAGAAGTTACCTTCATCGTCTACAAAGCCAAATCCAACATTAGTTCCATTTTCCTTAATGTTTGTAAAAACATCTTCAGATATTTTCTTTTCTTCGTCAGTATTAGGGTATATAGTAATTGAATCAGAACTTAACTCTGATAATCTTAATGATGTCTCTGCTTCATAACTCTTATCATTAATTGTAGCAGTTGCGTCATCTACATATATTAAATAACTTGTAACCTCGCCAGTTACTTCTTCATCTGCTACGATGATTGCGTCATCAGCAATAGTTAATTTAGAGACAACCGCTTCATCGACAGCGGTACCATGGCTTAGTTCTATGTCCTGAAATCCATTATTAACAAAGCCTATTGATCCTTCTAGAGTAACATTAGCTCCATTTATTCCTAAACCTCTGTTACCTCCTGAAAGGACGATATCTTTAAGTGTTACATTTGAAGTATATGCTTGAATAACATATACAGCACCTGCAACTCCATTTTCAGATTTTTTTGACCAAATGGTGTTATCATATGAGCCTTCATCTTCACTGGTCGCGTAAAATTTACCAGTATAGGTAATAGAATGTCCTTGGCCATCAATTGTGACATCTTTTAAAATATTGATTTTACCTTTTGTTTCAATATCTGCTCCTAATACTATTTCTGTTTCAGTTCCTTCTAATGCTTTAAGTAATTCTTCTTCATCGTTTACTATTGTTTCTGCATTTACCATTGCTGGTAATACTGCTACTAGGGTAGCAGTTGCAAGAATTTTAGTAAGTATGCTTTTCATTTTTCTACTCCTTTCTATTATAAGAATAGCATATTATTTTGATAATGTAAATGGTTTAGTAATAATTTTATTTTTATATTTTTAAGTGTAAATAAAGCAGTATTGTTTAATTGATTCCCATCTTTGACACTTGTAAGTTTTTTTCGGCCATAATGCTTTATAAAATAAAGGTTTCTGTATTTTGTTAAATGCGTACATAATTCGTATATTGATTTGTTTGTAATTTTATGATAAAATGGTCTAAAAATTGAATAACATACATAGCAAGTTTTATTAAATTGCTTTATTTTATAAAGGTTTTAATTGTTGCGTAAATATTTTTTTTAATTTTTTCTTAAAAGATTGAAAAAAATAAATTAAGTACGCATTTTTTTATGGAACAAAATGCTTATAAAATAAGGATAAAATCAGTTTTTTTCTTCACAAGTGTCAAACTTGAGGTTTTATATAAGATTTCCATATATTTTTTGAATTTAATTAAGGGTTAACTGTAAGGGATATTGTGATTATTTTGAGGAATTTATTTT
>CASEAD010000172.1 GCA_949285775.1 uncultured bacterium | reverse complement strand
TCTATATCATAATTATCTATAGAATATTTATCTAATACTTCCTTATAATTTATTACCTCAATTTGTGTCGTAACAATAGCCTTATCCCCATCTATTTCTTCTTCTTTTATTTCATAAGATAAACTTTTATATTGACTTTCTATAACATTTTTATATCTATCTATTTGCTCATCAGTTAATTCATCTGTATTTGCTAAATCAGCATAATTAATAACTATTTCATCATCTAATTTTTGATATTTACTTAATAATTCTTCTACTTTAGAAGTTGGATTATTATTAAGCTCACACCCCGTTATAAAGATAACTATTGCTAATAAAAATAATACAATATTCTTTTTCATAATTAATATCACCAATTATATTTTTACCTAGAATAAAAAAAATATACATAAACAAAAATAAAAAGAAGATAAATCCTCTTAATTATTACTTTGATTATTACTAATTTCTTCTTTAATTTCTTCTTTTTTTGTATTATCTTCTTTAATATAATCTTTTTTAACATTCTCATCTATTTCTTTATCTACTTTTTCATCATACTCATTATCATCTATAATATCCCAAGGCTCTTCTTCCTCTTCAATAGCAACTTTAACTTTAGTATCGCCCACTATTTCAATACCCAATTCTTTTTCAATATCTATAGAAATACTTTTATCTTTTTCTCTAGCATTAACACAATTAGGTTGTTTTAAACTTCTTACAATAATATCTTTAGTAGACGAATCAGTCGTTTCCCTCTGTCTTACTGTTACACTTTCACTATAGGTCAGAGTTTTAGTAATGACAGTAGTTTTAGTATCATTATCATAAGAATACCATATATTTACATCAAAACTACCATCAATAATTATTTTACCTCCAACTTCAGATCCTTTGAATTTGTGATTAATTACCCAACATCCTAAAACTGTAGTAGGTACAAATTCAGTTTCAATAACATAATTATTTTTATAATACTTCTTGCCTTTACCAATTATTGCTTTGGTAACTATTTCTTTATATGATTGCAAGATAATCACCCCTCTAATTTAATTTATGATAGTTCTAATAAAAAAGTACAATTAATTTAATAAAAAAACTATGCATAATAGTTCTATTTATTATTAATTATCCCCCGTAGTGATACTAAACGGTATAGATATATATTGCTCACCTACTTTTTTTAATATTCTATAACTTCCTTCGGATAATCTCCCATATAACCATTCCCAATCTATTATAAATTTAACTTCACCATTATCATCAACTATATATCCCATATCATTAAACCCATAATCTTCTATAATTGTTTCTACATCATACCATTTCCCATTATCTTCTCTTTCTATTTTATACCATTCTCCATAAGTGTAAGGATTTTCATTAGTATCTTTTATTATAATAGTAGCACCTGTTAAAGATATATCATAAATATCAGCAGTAACATTTTCAACTTGAGTTTCTATATATTCAGATTCTACTTTCTTACAACCACATACTCCCAATACAATAAAACAAAATAACATAATAGTTAATAATTTCTTTATCATAAATTCCTCCCAAACAGTTTACTTATCCTTTTCCTTACTAACATCTACCCAAGATTTATAATTAGATACTTTCTCTAATTCATCTAACGTAAGTTTAACAGCACTACTAGAAGTTCCAGCCGCTGGATAAAGAGTAGTATGCTTTTTCAAAGAAGTATCTAGATAAATATCTACATTTTCGTTTACCCCTATCGGACATACTCCCCCCACTCCATGCCCAACTAATCTTTCTACATCATTAGCGGGTATCATCCTAGCTTTTACATTAAATTCCTTTTTAAATTTACTATTATCTATCTTAGAATTACCAGAAACCGCTATTAAAATTGGCTTATCTCCTACAATAAAAGAAAGAGTTTTAACTATTTCATCTTTATCACAACCTATAGCAACCGAAGCATCCTCTACCGTAGCAGAAGAAACACTAAATTCCATTATTCTATCTTGTAATCCATATCTTTTTAAATATTCTTTTACTCTTAATAATGACATAATTCCTCCTCATATAATAAGTATTCTTAAGTTATTTTAATACACAATTAATAATTTAACATATTTATAACTTCACTACAATCGTCTTTAATTACTATAACCTT
>CASEAD010000171.1 GCA_949285775.1 uncultured bacterium | reverse complement strand
ATAATATTATTGTATATAGTTAGAGAAATTATGTAGAAATAATAAATGATAGAAAATATCTTATAAGAGTATCATATAATATATAAATAGAATATAATAAAATAGAAATAATATTAATAGGTATATTTGTTACATTAATACATAATATAAGTATAAGTAAAGTTATTATAATGATATTTATGTGCCGTAAATTCGCAGGAATTTGCGTTTGATATAGATAGGAACTAATAAATTTTTTAGTTCCCTTATTTTTGTTATTTCATTGACTATTTTTTCTAACTATTATATAATTTAACTATAGTTAATAATAGGAATGAATAGTAAGGTGATGAGTTGTGGCGAAGAAAAAAACTAGAAAAGATAAAAATAAGTCAAAATTTGAATTTAGTAATGAAATAATAGGTTTAATTATAATTTTAATTGCAATAATAGGTATAGGTGGCTACGGTGTAGTAGGGCATATTATAAGAAGTTTTGCCATCTTTTTAGTTGGTACTATTTATATTGCTCTTTTAATATTTTTGCTTGTATTAGGGGTTATGTTAATCTTTAAAAAAGATAAGCCTAATTTTTTTTCAAGTAAGTTAATTGGTATATATATAATTATATTATCTCTTTTAGTAGCACTTCATGTTAAGTATGTAGAAGTTAATGGTACAGAGGGGGTAAAGATTATAACTGAAACATTTAATAATTTGATGCTATCATTTTCTTCTGATGTTGCTTTAGGTAATTCTGGTGGGGGAATAATAGGGGCAGTTTTTAGTTATATTTTCGTGTCAGCATTTGGTGATGGTTCTATGATAGTTGTTTTTACGATGCTAATATTAGGAATAATTTTATTATTTAATATTAGTTTGGTAGAGGTGTATAATAGATTTGAACCTATGATTAAAAAGATATTTAAGAAGAGAAAAACTAATGATGGTAAAGAGGAAGAGTTGCCAGATGTAAATATATCTGATAATGGAGCGGATGAGGATGTTAATCCTATTGAAAAACCTGCTGTTGTAGTGGAACCTGTTAAAGTTGAATCTATAGATGATGATGTACCTATTGTAAGAACTCTTCCAAAAATTGTTAATAATGGACCTGAAGAGGTTAAAGATGAAGTAATTATTAATAGTGTTAATGAAAATTATCAATTACCACCTATAAATTTGTTAAAAACTGTTAAAAATATAAATAATAAGGAAAATGAAGTTTTGGCTAAAAATAATATTGTTCAGTTAGAAAAAGTTCTTAAAGATTTTGATATAACTGGTCATGTTGTTCAAGTTAATATTGGTCCAACTGTAACGCAATATGAGTTAGAATTAAAGGCTGGTACAAAAGTTAATATGCTTCTTAGTATAGAAAGAGAAATAGCGTTAGCTTTAGCTGCTAAAAGTATAAAAATACAAGCTCCTATTCCGGGGAAGAATACTATTGGTATTGAGCTACCTAACAAGATATTAGTAGCAGTATCATATAAGGAAGTTTTATCTAAAATGCCTGAAGTTAATGAGAATAATTTACTTGCAGTTGGGCTTGGTAAAGATATTATGGGTAAGGTAAAATGGATGGAAATAAATACTACTCCCCATTTATTAGTAGCGGGTGCTACTGGTAGTGGTAAGTCTGTCTGTATAAATTGTATTATAACTTCTATTTTAATGCGTACTAGACCTGATCAAGTTAAATTAGTAATGGTTGATCCTAAAAAAGTAGAACTTTCAATGTATAATGGGGTTCCTCATTTGTTAGTTCCTGTTGTTACTGATCCTAAAAAGGCTTCTGTGGTATTAAAAAATATTGTAAGTGAAATGGAACGTCGTTATGATGTTTTTGAAAGAACAAAAAATAAGAATATTAAGGGTTATAATGAATATTGTGAATCTAATCCTGAATATCAAAAGATGCCTTATATAGTAGTAATAATAGATGAGTTAGCAGATTTGATGTTAGTTGCTAAGAAAGAAGTGGAAGATTCTATTATGCGTATTACACAAATGGCACGTGCTGCAGGAATTCATTTAATAGTAGCGACACAAAGACCATCTACTAATGTTATAACTGGTGTAATTAAAGCAAATATTCCTTCTCGTATTTCTTTTGCTGTATCATCTAGTATTGATTCTAGAACTATTTTAGATTCGATTGGGGCTGAAAAATTGTTAGGTAAGGGTGATATGTTGTTTTTGCCGATGGGTGAGAATACACCTACTAGAATACAGGGTGCTTTTGTTAGTGAGGAGGAAATTCAAAGAGTTGTTAATTATGTTTGTGAACAGCAGAAAGCTCAATATGATCATTCGTTAACGGAAGCCAAAAATGATTCTGATAGTTATAATGATGGTTATGAATCAGAAGAAGATTATGAAGATCCTTTATATAATGAAATAGTTGATTATGTAATACAAGCTGGTAAAGTTAGTGCTTCATTAATTCAAAGAAAATATAGATTGGGTTATAATAGAGCGGCTAGAATAATTGATACTTTAGAACAAAGGGGAATAATTGGTCCTCAAAATGGTACTAAGCCACGTGAAGTTTTAATAAAAAAGGAGACAACTGAAGAAGAATAATTTCTATTATTGGTATAAGATTTGTATTAATGTGTAAAAGCGAAAACAAAATGTTAATATTATTGCAATAATTGTATTATAAAATGCGAAAAATTTGTTATAATATAATCAGAGGGAGAGTTGATGAGATGAATTATGAACATATTGATATGGGGTCATATAATCTTCATATTATTAAGACTAAAAGATTTAAAACTGTCACAGTGGAAGTTGATTTTTATAGAATGCTAAAACCGGAAGATATTACTATTAGAAATTTATTAAAGTCAGTTTTACTTTCATCTAATAAAAATTTTAAAACAGAACGTGAATTGATAAAAGAAACTGAAAATCTATATGATTTGAAGTTAATTAGTTCTAATACGAGAATAGGTAACTATACTAGTTTAGCTTTTAAGATTAGATTTTTAAATGAATTATATACTGAGAAGGATATGAATGAATATTCTATTGAATTTCTTTTTGATGTATTATTTAATCCAAATGTAGTAAATAATAAATTTGATGAGGATATTGTTAAAAAGTGTAAAAATAAGCTTGCTAAGAGTATTAAAAGTTTGTCAGATAATAAATTAAAATATACTTTATTTAAATTACTGGAAACTACTAAAGATAAGCCATATTCTTATAATTCTTATGGTAATTTAGAAGACTTGGAAAAGATTACTTCAAGTAGTTTATATGAGTATTATAAAACATTGTTTACAGACGACTATATAGATATATTTATTGTTGGAGATGTTGATGTTACTAAGATAAAGGATATTTTTAGAGAAAAATTTAAAGCAACAACTTTTAAAAAGAGGCAACAAAATATTCTTGTTTCGGAATTAAAACCTAGACAAAGAATAAAAAAGATTACTGAAAATATAGAGGCAAACCAATCTCAATTAACTCTTTTATGTTCTTTAAATAATTTAAGTGATTATGAGAGGAAATATGTTCTTTTAGTATATAATGAATTATTAGGAGGTAGTTCTAATTCGATTCTCTTTGATACGGTAAGAGAGCAAAATTCATATGCTTATTATATAAATTCTAGTCATAAATCTTATGATAATATTTTAATGATTTATTCTGGTATTGAAAGCGGTAATTCTGAGGAGGTTTTAAAGTTAATTAGAAAGTCTCTACAAAATATAACAAAAGGAAAGTTTGATGAGTTAGTATTAGATAATGCTAAAAAAACTATAATTGCTAGTATTAAGGCTAGTAAAGATAGTCCTGCGGGTATTATTAATACTTATTTTGCAAAAGTTTTGGTAAATTCTGATGAATTTGATAAAAGGATAGAGAAGATAAAAAATGTAACTAAAGAAGATATAATTAATTTAAGCAAAAAGGTAACTATGCATACAGTTTATTTATTGGAGGGGGAACAAAATGAAAACAATTAAATTAAATAGTATTAATGAAATAATATATTTTGAAAAATTAAATAATGGATTAGAAGTTTATTTGTATCCTAAAGAAGATGCGAGTAATAATTATGTTACCTTTACTACTAAGTTTGGTTCTATTTATAATGAATTTGTGCCAATAGGTGAGAAGAAGATGATTAAGGTTCCTAAGGGTGTAGCGCATTTTTTAGAGCATAAAGTTTTTGAACAGGAAAATGATCCTCAGCCAGAAGAATTTTTCGGTAAAAGTGGTACTTTGTGTAATGCATATACTACATTTAAAAATACTTCTTATTTGTTTTCGGGACCTAATAACTTAAAAGAGAATGTTTTATATCTTTTAGACTATGTACAATCTCCTTATTTTACTGATGAAAATGTTAAGAATGAAAAAGGAATAATAACGCAAGAAATACATATGTGTGATGATAATCCTTCTGATGTGATGTATGAGCATATTAGGAAAAATACGTTCTTTAATAATCCTTTTAAAGATAGTATAATTGGTACAGTTAAGGATATTAATAGTATAACTAAAAAAACTTTATATACTTGTTATAATACTTTTTATAATCCAGAGAATATGTTTCTTGTGATTACTGGTAATTTCGATCCTGAAGAAATAATGGATGGGATTAAGAATAATCAAAATAGTAAGAATTTTAAAAAATTAGATAGTATAGTTATTAAGAACTTTAAAGAGCCTGATAAAGTTGTAAAGGAGAAAGAAATAATTACAATTAAGACACCTATATCTAAAGTGTCATATAATATTAAAATATCCTTGAGTGATGTTAAAATATCTAAGAGAAAATATAATTTATATTTATTTATAATTTTTTCTATTTTATTTGATGATACTTCTATTTTTGATGAAAAATGTAAAGAAGAAAGTATTATAACTAATAGTGTTTATTTAAATATTTTAAATTGTGATACTCATTTACTTGTTTCTTTAATAAATGAAACTAATGATTATGATAAGTTATTAGCGGAAATAAAAGATACTTTAAGTAATATTAATATATCTGAAGATGATTTGGAAAGAAAGAAAAAAGTACTTATTAGTAATGAATTGTTTAGTTTTGAAAATATTGAAGTAGTTAACGAAATGATTATAGATAATATATTATTTGAGGGATATATAGAAGAAAATATTGTGGATATTATAAAGTCATTAAATAAAGAAGAATTAGATAATATTATTAATAGTTTAGATTTAAGTAATAATAATATTACTATTATAAAAAATAATTGATTTTATTCTCAAAAGTAATTGACACCGTTTATAAAATATGGTAAAATTAATTTGCTTTTGAGAAATGGCGAGATAGCTCAGTTGGCTAGAGCATTCGGTTCATACCCGAAGGGTCGAGAGTTCGAATCTCCCTCTCGCTACCAAGTGTAATTTACTAGGTGTTATACCTAGTTTTTTTGTAATATCTTTAATTGGTGTTTTAATCTTGTTGATTTTAGAAATTAATGATATAATAATCTAAACAACAAATAGTAATTTGTATAGGAGGATAATTATGAGAAAATGTTTAAGATGTAACGCAGAGATGATTGAAGATTTAGATGTTAAAGTTGAAGGAGGAACATACGGGATTAAGATTACACAACAAGGAATCTTTAAAGATAATTTGGGTAGGTTTAAATGTGCTGTTTGTCCAGAGTGTGGTTATACTGAAACTTATATCCAAGACACATCTAAAATAAGAAAATTAGCATTAAGCAAAAAAGAAAAGTAGTTCAATTTCGGAGAGATGCATATGAAAAAAAGTATAGGTATATTAATCATTATTTCTTTATTAATATATAACATAAGACCAATTAGTGGTGTTATGTTTCCTAGTATTACTGATTATCTATTTATAATAGATTTTTGGATTATTAATTCACTATACGCATTAATAAGTTCTATTATAATGTCAAAAAAGTATGGATTTAATATATTGATAGTTCTATTAATAGCAGT
>CASEAD010000170.1 GCA_949285775.1 uncultured bacterium | reverse complement strand
TTTTAAGTATTATGTTTCACGTGAAACATAATACTACTTTTCATTATATATAATATTGTATAATGTTTTTTGTACATTTTAGTATTAACATTTACAATTAGATACCTAATTAATAAATTTTAACTTTAATTAGATGAATTATATTTATTAGTAAATATTTTAATTTAGGTGGGTATTATAATGATATTGTAAAAGTGTATTTTATTTTTTAAAGGTATGTTCCACGTGAAACATTGATTTGTTGTATAAATAATATGTGTATATGTTATGCAATAATGTTTATTATTATATATTCTTTAGTTAGGTTTCACGTGGAACATTAAATTGTTTTGTTTAATACTATTAATATTAATTTTTGCTTATTATAGTATATTGCTGTTGATAACATTTTTTGATTTTAGTTTTTATAATGATATCATAAGTATTTGCTTAAAATATGATATATATATTATTGATTTTAGAAAGAATATGTTTCACGTGGAACATAGAATTATTATAGGTAGTATAAGTATATTGAACGTTGTAATTGTAAATTAATTTTTAAGTGATGATATATTTTATATTTATAGTTATTATTAATATTTTTATGCATTTTTATCATAATAGTTGATTTTTAATATTAATATTGCTTTTTAAGTCATGTTTCACGTGGAACATGACTTAAAAATTTAACTTGATTTTTTGATAAAAATATTATATTATTTAGTTGATGCAACAAATATATTGGAATCAAGTCAGGATCGGGAGATAGCAGCTTTAACAATCAATGTTTGTGTGCATCTTTTTTTGTAGGTGATTTTGTGAAAAGTGATGAATATTATATGAATTTGGCCTTGTTAGAGGCGAAGAAAGCTTATAACATGGGTGAAGTTCCTGTTGGTGCTGTAATTGTTAAAAATGGTAATGTTATTGCTACGGGGTGTAATTGTAAGGAAAAATATAATAATGTTTTAAAACATGCTGAGATTAATGCGATAGATGTTGCTTGTGGAAAAGTTAATTCTTGGAGATTAAATGATTGTGTTTTATATACTACTATGGAACCTTGTATTATGTGTATTGGAGCAATTATAGAGTGTAGAATTAAGAGAGTTATTTGTGGTATGCCGGCAAAAAGCGAACATATGTTCTTATTAAGGGGCGTTGATGTATCTACTGGGGTTTTGGAGAGTGAATGTTTAAATTTAATGCAAGAATTTTTTAAAAATTTGAGAAATAAAGTGTGATTTGTGTTATAATTATGTTGTAGTGTTTTTTTAGCTTTTGTTTTGGTTAAGTGTTTAAGTGGGGTGTATGTATTATGAGTTATTTGGCTTTATATAGAAAATATAGACCTAATAGTTTTGATGATTTTGTTGGTCAGTCATATGTTTCAGAAATAATTAAGAAAGAAATATTAGATAACCAGATTTCACATGCTTATTTGTTTTCGGGACCTCGTGGGACTGGTAAAACTTCTACGGCTAAAATAATTGCTAGAATGATTAATTGTTCAAATTTGAGTGCTGATGGTGTTCCTTGTGGTAAATGTTTTAGTTGCTTAAATTTTAATAGTAGTAATGATGTTGTTGAGATTGATGCTGCATCTAATAATGGTGTTGATGAGATTAGAGAATTGAGGGATAAGGTTAATTTAGTTCCTACTTCTGGTAAATATAAGATTTATATAATTGATGAGGTACATATGTTAACTACTCAAGCTTTTAATGCATTATTGAAAACATTAGAGGAGCCACCACCTCATATAATCTTTATTTTGGCTACTACGGAATTACATAAGATTCCAATTACTGTTGTTTCAAGGTGTCAGAAGTTTCAATTTAGGAAGTTATCTGATGAAGAAATTGTTGCAAGATTAACTAAAATATCTAATTTGGAGAATATTAAGGTTGACAATGATGTTTTATATGAGATTGCTAGATTATCTGATGGCGGTATGAGGGATGCAATTAATATGTTAGATCAGTTGTCTTCGTATAAGAATGGTAATATTTCTGCTTTAGATG
This sequence comes from uncultured bacterium, assembly GCA_949285775.1. Taxonomy (GTDB): domain Bacteria; phylum Bacillota_I; class Bacilli_A; order RF39; family UBA660; genus RUG11198. The sequence continues at coordinate 866 of CASEAD010000170.1, read as the reverse complement.
TTTATAAGTTAAATGGTGTTGTTTCTTATGTTGATATTTGTGCGTTTCTTATTGATATTTATAATAATAAAAGTGATTCTATTATTTCTTTTATTGAAGATATGGATAGGAATGGTAATAGTATTATTAGGTTTTTAGATGATTTGATGCTTTTTCTAAAGGATGTTCTTTTGTATCTTAATTATTCTAGGGTGGTGAGTATTCTTAGAAGGCAAGAGAAGATAGTTGAAGTTTCTGAATTATATTCTTCTTCTCAAATATATGATCTTATTTTTTCGATTAATGATCTTTTGGGAAAGTTAAGAAATTCTAGTTGTTTATCTATTTTAGTTATTACTTTCTTTTTGAATTATTCTATTTCTTTAAATTCTGATAATGCTAGAAGAGTGTTAATAGATAATAAAAAAGTTGATAATAAAGATGAGAGTATGATAAAAAAGGATGTTACTTTTGAACATGATTTTATATCTAAATCTAATCCTGTTAATAATTATGTTATTAGTGAAGAGTTTAGAAAAATAAGAATTAATAATGCGTTTGCGACTGCTTCTAAAAAGTATAAGGATTATATTATTAATAATTGGAGTATTATTGAAAATAAATTACTTGATTCTAAATATGGTTTTATTGCGGGTATTTTAAATGATACGGAGGTAGAGGTGGTTGGAGAAGAGTATATTATTATGTTAGCTAAGTATGATTCTTTAGTTCAAAGATTGTATAATAATTTAAATGTGATTGAGGAATTGTTATTTGATGCTTTTGGTAAGAAATATAAAATAGTATTTTTAGTTAATGATGAGTGGTTATACGAAAAAAATAAATATATTGATAATATGAAGAAGGGGATAAAGTATAATTTTATT
>CASEAD010000169.1 GCA_949285775.1 uncultured bacterium | reverse complement strand
CAAATATAGGACACAATGTTACCTGTGTCGATATTGATAAAGAAAAAATAGAAAAATTAAAAAAGGGTATCAGTCCTATTTATGAAAAGGATTTAGAAAGCCTAATGCTCAAAAATAAAGAAAGACTTAGATACACACTGAATTATAAAGATGCTTTTGAAGCAGCAGATATAATAATAATTGGTGTAGGAACACCAGAAAGAGAAGATGGATCAGCAAATTTAGACTATGTGTTTTCTGTCTGTGAGCAAATTGCAGAATCTTTAAAAAAAGACTGTGTTGTTGTATTAAAATCCACAGTACCAATAGGGACAAACGATATAATTGAGAAAAAAATAAATAAAGAAGTAAAGAAGGGGATTAAAGTCTATGTCGTTAGTAATCCAGAATTCTTAGCGCAAGGTACTGCTATTAACGACACTTTATATGCGACTAGAATTGTTGTTGGAACAGAAGACAAATATGCAGCCAACATTATGAAGAAATTATATGAACCTTTAACAAAAGAACCATATAATGTTCCATACTTAAACACTTCAAGAAGAAGTGCTGAAATGATTAAATATGCATCGAATGATTTTTTGGCACTCAAAATATCATATATTAATGAAATAGCAAATTTATGTAAAAAACTAGGGGCCAATATAGAAGAAGTAAGCAAAGGAATGGGTTATGATCCAAGAATTGGAAATAAGTTTTTAAAAGCAGGAATAGGTTATGGTGGTTCGTGTTTTCCTAAGGACACAAAAGCCCTACATTGGCTAGGACAAGTCGAAGGAATAGAACTAGAAACAGTACAGGCCTGTATAAGTGTTAATAAGAAACAAAAACTAATATTATTTAAAGAACTACTCAATGACTTAAAGACACTTGAGGATAAAACAATAGGTGTATTAGGCTTAACATTTAAGCCAGGAACCGATGATTTGCGTGACGCCCCATCAATTGATAATATTTTAATGTTGCTAGATTATGGAGCTAATGTAAAAGCATATGATCCTGTCGGTATAGAAAATTTTAAGAAAAAAATAAAATTTAAATTAGAAGATGATGGAATTAATGGGAAAATAACTTTTTTTAATAACATAGATGATACTATTAAAGAAACTGATGCAGTCATGATTATGACTGAATGGCCTGAAATTATCAATTATGATATTAAAAACTATAAAAAATTAATGAAGACACCGAGAATCTATGATGGTAGAAATTGTTATAAACTAGAAGATACTAAAAATATTTACTATAGCTCTATAGGCAGATAAACATGCTTGAAAAATTAAAAAATGAAAAATTTATCAAAAAAATTTTACTAATATTTTTAGTACTTCAACCATTTTTAGATTGTTACTTACTATATTCTGATACAATTACGAATTTTTTTCACTTTTCCCCAACCACTATTATAAGATTTTTAATTGTAGCATTCTTAATAATACTAGTTTTCTTTAATAAAGATAATATAAAAACAAGGAAATCATTATTAATATATGGTGGGATAGTCATAATATATACTATATTGCATTTTGTAACGACATATAATTATGATATAGAGATATTTCCTAGCTTTACATACTCAGTTTCTGCGGAGATATTTTATATCGCTAGAATGATTTTACCAATATGTATAATATATATTACGCGCAACCTAAAAATTAGCAAAGAAGAAACCATAAAATTATTTTTAACTGTAACTTTTATAGCATCAGCCGTCATAATAATTATGAACTTATTAACTATATCTCTTACATCATATGGTGGAAATAACCAAATAGAAGGAAATTTATTATCCTGGTTTTCAACAACTAGACCTGACTCTAGACAATTAGCGTCAAAAGGCTGGTTTAATTCTGCTAATCAAATAAGTGCTTTATTTTCAATGTTATTACCGATAGTTATGTATTCTGTATTTGAAAAATTAAAAATTAAAAGAGTATTAACTCTATGTATGTGCTTGCTTGCAATGCTTATGATTGGAACTAGAGTATCAACAATTGGTTGGATACCAATTTATATTGTTATGACCATTATTTATATATTTAACAGTTGTATTTTAAAACAAAACAAATTTGAAATAAAGAAAATAACATGTATTATAATTGTAGGTTTATGTTACGGAGTATTATTTACATACAGTCCACTTGTTAACAGCCCAGAAAGCGTAGATCAAGTTGCACTAGATGCCTATTTAGCTGAAAAACAAATTGATTTAGAAAATATGACAGTAGAAGAATATTTGCCGTTTTTAGCAATTAATGAAGAATTTTATGATGAGCTTTATCCATATGAGGAACACAAAGACTTCTGGTATTACGTCACAAAAGAAGTACCATATTACAAACGCGGTGGAAATAGAAATGCCCAAACTTTGATTACAGCTGATATAAACGCTAATTTTAAAACAGCTATTAGTCCTTTATTTGGGTTATCCTATAGTAGATTTGAAAATGCTAAAATATACATGGAAAAAGATTTTTTTGTACATTATTATACTATTGGAATCCTAGGTATTTTATTATTTCTAGGTCCATATGTATTTATAGTGCTATGTAAATTATTTAAAATAGTCTTTAAAGATAGAAAATTATTTAATTTTTATAATATAACTCTACTAGCAAGTTTAACTTTAGCATTAGGTGTTTCATTAGTTAGCGGTCATGTTGTTGATGAGCTGATAGTTTCGCTATATATGGGATTTATTTCAGGTATTATATTAAAAAATGTAAAATAAAAATAAAGGAGTATTTAATGAAAAAAAGAAGAAAGCTTAAAAAAGGAGTAAAGTTATTTATTGTTATATTAATTATACTAGCAATCATTACTTGTACATTAATAATAGTTACAAAAATAAATAATAAGGAAATAGAGTCTAACATTACAGAAATTAATTATAGCAATTATTATAATCAATATATCGTAGTTAAAGAAGATTCAATCTTATACGAACTTAACAATAACGAATATCAAGAAAAAGGAATTGTTTATTCTGGCACAGTATTAGAATTAGAGGAAACAGAGAACACTAATACTGAATATTTTAAAATTAAAGATTTAAATTCAAATTATTATATAAAATATAATAGTGTGGAAAAATGTAATAATTATGAAGAAAAAGAAAATAGATACAAAAAATATATACCATTTAATGAAAATATTATTACAAAAAGTCAAACAACATTTTACGCTGAAGATAATAAACTATATACTATAAATGAATCATTTAATTTACCTATAATTATAAAGGAAGAGGATAGATATTATGTTGAATACAACGACATGCTTTTGTCCATTTTATCAAGCGATGTTGAGGAAGTTGTAGATAATCATAACACAGATTTAGAAAACACAGATGGTGTTCCAGTGCTGAACTACCATTTTGTATATAAACCTGAAGAAGAAACTTGTAATCAAGAAATATGTCACCCAGAATCACAATTTAGAGAACATATGTCATATATCAAAGATAATAATTACTTCACCCCAACTATGTCAGAACTTGAAATGTATATTGATGGTAAATTACAGCTTCCAAAAAGTGTTGTAATAACAATAGATGATGGCAGAAATATAAATCTTGCAACTCAAATTCTTGAAGAATATGAATTAAACGCTACTGCCTTTATTGTAACCTCAAGATATAATATAGAAGATGACTTTATCAAGTCAGAATATGTAGAATTGCAATCTCACTCTCATAATTTACATAATGCTGGAACTTGTCCGCCAGGACATGGACAAGGAGGAGGATTAACATGTTTAAGTGATAATGAAATACTAGAAGATTTAAAACAATCTAGAGAGTTATTAAGCAACTCATTTGCCTTCTGCTACCCGTTTTATGAATACAACAGCCACTCAATTGAATTATTAGAAGAAGCAGGATTTAGATTAGCTTTTGCAGGAGAATATGCTGGAGGTAAAACCAAAGCTGAGGTAGGAATTAATAAATTTAGAATTCCAAGATGGGTAATTGTAACATATACAACTATGGACTTATTTAAAGATTATGTAGATGGTAAATTATAGTTAAACATTTATACATAACCACTGAATATAATTAACTATATGAGGAGGTTATTAAATGCAAATTCACAATATTTTTCCCCAAACAAAAGAAGGATTATCCGTATTATCAAACAACATAGCAATATTCAAATCAGAATTACTATTAAAAAGTATAAGCAACTTAAATTATAATGATAACATAAAACAAAAAGTTTTAGAGAAAGTACTTGAAAACCTAAATGACAAATCAACTAATAGGTTTATATAAATTCAAGTATTTTTTTTAAAGCTAAAAGACCACCATGTGATAGTAGCATCTGCTAAACTAACCTTAATAAGATCATCATTACTATTACTATCTTTTCGCCAATTATATAGCAAGAAACATCCAACAATAATGACTAAAATAATCAAGCCAGTAATAATTTTTTTCATTTAATATCCTCCAATCAATGATATTTTATTCTCTATCAATATTTTTGCTACCATCATAAATGTAAAATAATTGTATTAATATTGATAAATATTTTATTATTTGCTACAATAATTAAGGAGGATGATATAATGAAAAGAGTAGCAATAAATGGGTTTGGAAGAATAGGAAGACTTGTTTTTAGAATAATGGAAAGTGATCCAGAATTAGAAGTAGTTGCCATAAACGATCTAACCAATAGCGAACAATTAGCGTATTTATTAAAATACGATACCAATCACAGAACCTACAGAAAAGATGAAATAACGCATGATGAAGATAATATCATAGTAGGAAACAGAAAGATAAAAATCTATAGTGAAACAGATCCAGAAAACTTACCATGGTCAGACTTAGGAATAGATATCGTCTTTGAATGTACTGGTAAGTTTGTAGACAAAGATGCATCTTATAAGCATATTAAAGCTGGAGCAAAAAAAGTAATAATATCAGCACCTGCTAAAGGAGATGTTAAAACAATTGTTTACAATGTTAATGATGAAATATTAGACGGAACAGAAGAAATAATTAGTGCCGCCTCTTGTACCACCAATTGCTTAGCCCCAGTTTTAAAAGTTATTAATGATAACTTTGGCATTGAAAAAGGCTATATGACCACAATTCATGCCTACACTAATGATCAAGTAACACTAGATGTAGCACATAAAAAAGGAATTAAAGAAAGAAGAGGTAGAGCAGGTTGTATGAATATCGTTCCAACCTCAACAGGTGCCGCTAAAGCCATAGGTAAAGTAATACCAGAGCTAGATGGGAAATTTAAAGGTGGCGCTATAAGAGTACCTGTAAGTGATGGCTCATTGATTGATCTATCTCTTGAATTAAAAACCAAAGTATCAGTAGATGAAATAAATAACTGCTTCAAAAATAATACTAATGAAACATTGGGATATACAGAAGATCCTATCGTATCATCAGATATCATTGGTACAAGTTATGGTTCTCTTGTAGATGGAAAATTAACTGATGTATTAGAAGTAAACGGCAAACAAATGGTAAAAATAGTTGCCTGGTACGATAATGAAATGGGCTATTCATATCAGATGGTAAGAACCGCTAAAAAATGGTAACTAAATATTAATTATCAAAAGATATTATTTAAATACAATGATATCTTTTTTCTTAACAACACATTAATTATTCCGTGCAATAAAATAAAATCTATGATAATATATATCTTCGAAAAAAATATCTTTTTAGAAAGATGAAATAATGAATTACCCTAAATGAAGCTATAAAAATATTAACTCCCAAAGAAGTAGAAGTATTAACACTAAGATATAGACTTAAAGATAGTAGAAAAAGAATCATAAAAGAAGTTTCAAATGAAATGGGAGTAACAGGAGAAAAAGTAAGACAAATAGAATCTAAAGCCCTAAAAACTAAAAGCACCTACAAAAATAAGATTACCTATACTAAATATAAACGTATCCCATAAAACTGATAACTAAATATTAATTATTAAAAAGATATCACTAAATTATAAAGGACAACTTTTTTAACAAGAAATTAATTTATACTTGACAAGTAATTTAAAATATGGTAATATATACCTTCGAAAAAGGGAAATATCCTTTAGGGGGAGATGAAATAATGAATTATAATGTATTTAAAGAAACTTTAGAAAAACCAACAACAAACTACGATAAATTATATAAAGATTTAAAACAACAATATGGCAAACTATTTGTTGATAGTTTGTATGAAAAATACATGAACGATTCTACTATTGATGATGAAATAAAGTTTGAACGTATCGCACCATATCTAGATGCTCAAGAAATAGACTCAGAAATTATAAATGAAAATTATAATGAAACAGAAGAAGATCCTTTTTATTATTTTAACAGTTATGATGACCAAGTTAGAATATATCTTAACGAAATGGGGCATATCCCATTGCTTACTAAAGAAGAAGAATACAAATATGCAGTAGAAATTAAAGCTTTATCAAATGAAGTTGAAGCAAGAGAAATAACCGACGAATCATTAAATGAAAGGCTAAAATTATGGGGATTAGACAATATAAAAACAGATCTTGACTCTAGAAGAAAACAAAAAAAATATCTAGAAAGCTTGCAAAAACAAATGTTAGAAAACTTGCAAAAACAAATGAATGAGAAAAACTTAATTCAAAATAAAGAACAACTAGAAAAATTAATACAACTAGAACTAGAAAAAATAATACAACTAGAAGAATTAATAAAAGATATTAATACTTATTATGAGTATTATACAAAAAAGAATGCTTTTTGTGACAAGAATCTTAGACTAGTTATCTCAATTGCTAAACGTTATGTAGGCCGTGGAATGTTGTTCTTAGATCTAATTCAAGAAGGAAATTTAGGATTAATGAAAGCCGTTGAAAAATTTGACCCATCTAAAAATTATAAGTTTTCAACTTACGCTACATGGTGGATAAGACAACTTATTACAAGAGGTATAGCAGATCAAGCCAGAACAATAAGAATACCAGTTCATATGGTTGAGCAAATTAATAAATATATTAGAACAGAAAGATTTTTAACAACGGATCTAGGAAGAAAACCAACTGATGAAGAAATTTCTCAAATATTAAACTGGACTATCGATAAGACAAGGTATATCGCGCGCATAGCGCTAGAACCAGTTTCCTTAGAAACACCAATAGGTGAGGACGAAGATAGTTATCTTGGTGATTTTGTTCCTGCTAATGATGGAGAAGATATTGTTGAAAATGAGGCTACTACCACATTATTAAGAGCATCACTAGAAGAAGCTATAGCTACTCTAACAGATAGAGAAGCAGAAATTATCAAACAAAGATTTGGATTTGATGATGGAACTCCAAAAACTTTAGACCAAATTGGTAAACAATTTAAAGTAACTAGAGAAAGAATCAGACAAGTAGAAGCAAAAGCCTTAAGAAAACTTAGACACCCTAGCAGAAGCAGAAAATTAGAAGATTTTCTACATTAATTTAATTATGACAGATTTGTCATAATTTTTTCTTTCTAACTACTATAAATAATGATATAATATAACTATAAAAAGCACGACAAATACACTTACAAGCAACCTAACTATGAATAAAATATAACAAACAAAATGGAGGTGAATTATGAATAGAGAAGACATACCCATGCTAAAACAAAATATAATCTATTTTGATAATGGCGCTACTACCTTAAAACCACAAACAGTAATAGATGCTGAAGTAGATTATTATAGTAACTATTGCGCCAACGCTCACCGAGGTGACTATAAAATTAGTCAAAAAGTAGATTCTATGTATGAAGGAGTAAGAAGCAAAATAAGAAAATTTATCAATGCTAAAGAAGATTCTGAAATAGCTTTCACTAGCGGTACAACAGATGGAATAAATAAAATAGTCTTTGGTTACTTCCAAAATAAACTAAATAAATATGATGAAGTACTTATTACAGAAAGTGAGCATGCATCTAATATTCTACCTTGGTTTATCTTAGAAAAGAAAATAGGAATAAAAGTAAAATATATAAAATTAAATAATAATAACGAAGTAACTATAGAAAACGTAAAAAAAGCCATAACCCCTAACACTAAAGTCATATCAGTAGCACATATTACTAATGTAATAGGAGATATAAGACCAATAAAAGAAATATGTACACTAGCTCATAAAAATAACATATTAGTCCTAGTTGATGGCGCCCAAAGCTTAAGCCACATCAAAACAGACGTCCAAAGAGATGATATTGATTTTCTTGTTGGTAGCGCCCATAAAATGTATGGACCTACTGGTACAGGCTTTATCTATGCCAAATTTGGACTATTAGATCAAATAACTCCAACCACTTATGGTGGTGGAATGAACGCAATGTTTTTAAATAATGGTTATATAGAATTAAGAGAAATACCAACTAGATTAGAAGCAGGAACCCCAAATATTGCCGGAGTAATTGGTATGGGAGCTGCTATTGACTACTTAGAAAACATAGGAATAGAAAATATTTCTAGCCACGAACATAACTTAAAACAATATCTATTAGAAAGATTAAAAAAAATTCCCAATATTGAAATATATAACGAAAAAAATATTGGAAGCATAGTAGCATTTAATATAAAAGATATCTTCAGCCAAGACTTAGCCATTTACTTAGATAAACATAATATATGTGTAAGAGCAGGTAATCACTGTGCCAAAATATTAAATAACATCTTTAATGTAAATAATACTTGCCGTATCAGCTTTGGATTCTATAATACAACAAAAGAAATAGATGAATTAATAAAAGTCTTAAATAATATAGACAATATTTGGAAAGAAATTTTATAGGTGATAATATGGATAGCAATACAAAAAGAAATATTATATTAAATAATTATCAAAATCCCCAAAACAGAAAAAGACACGATAACGATAAAAATTATATCAAAATCAACAGTAGAAATATCTCTTGTATCGATAATATAGACCTCTATATAAAGATAAACAATAATATCATAACTGACATATCTTTTGAAGGAGAAGCCTGCGCTATAACAATATCGTCAACATCTATATTAACAAACCTAGTAAAAGGAAAAACCATAGATGAAGCCTTAAACATAATAAATAATTATAACAATATGATAGAAGGAAAAGAATATAACCAAGAAAAACTACAAGACGCTATAGTATATGCTGATATATCCAAACAACCATCAAGAAAAACATGCGCAACCCTTACTTGGAACGGATTATATAACAAACTATTACCCCTAAAAAAGTAAAATAACAAAGTGTAACATAGTTATAAATATTACACTTTTTTCCTTGTACCAATAAAAAAAATATGTTATCATTAGAACAGGTGATATTTTATGACATTAAATAGAAATAATTCAAGAATAAAAGCAATGACAATACTATATCAAATAAATTTATACAAAAAAAACAAAATAGACTATAATATAGAAGAAGTAATAAAAGAAAATCTAGAAGAAGAAAGTGCTTTTGTAAATAACTTAGTAAATGGCGTTCTTACAAACGAAGAAGAACTAATATCAATCGCTAATAAATATCTAAATAATTGGAATATTCAAAGATTAGGCCTAACAGACCAAGCCATATTAAAATTAGCTTTATATGAATTATTATATACTAAAACCCCACCAAAAGTTTGTATAGATGAAGCAATTGAATTAGCAAAAAATTATTCTGATGAAAAAGTAGTAGGTATGATTAACGGCGTATTAGATAAAGTATATAAGAATGAAAAGAACTAATGGATTCCTAAATATAGAACTAAAATCAAATAATAAAATAACTCCCATAAAAGAATTTAAAAACATCTTTTGGATAGATGATAAAATTTTATTTAAAGAAGCAGACATATCTACTATTTATAATGAATTAATAATAGAAGAAATAGCCAAACTATTTAATATAGAAACCCCAATTTATGATATCGCTATAATAAATAACAATCTAGGTAACATATCTTATAATTATAAAAAAGATCTTATACTTATATCGATGGTACCACCTTATTAACTAATTACAACAAATCCAACCACACAAGTAAAGAAACCATTCATAATATGAATAACCTAGAAACAATATGGAATGCCCTAGATTATCACTTCAGAAATTACCCCGACAAAGAACAAATAGTAGAAAAAATAAT
>CASEAD010000168.1 GCA_949285775.1 uncultured bacterium | reverse complement strand
CCTTTTTGATCTACTAGGTCTCTATAAGGGATTAATCCTTTGTACCAGTTTGATCCTACTGTATAGAAGCTGTTAAAATCATCCCAACCGTTAAAGGGGTATAGTGGGGAATTTTTGGAATTTAATAATAAGGTTATTATAGATATAATTAAACAATATAATATTATAAATAATTTTCTTTTTTGATTTTTTTTCATATACAACACCTATGATTATTATATCTTATTATTATTTAGATGTAAATATTTGTTATTTTAAAGTCTTATGATATAATAATTGTTTGAGAGGTGTAGTATGACGGAGAGGGATATTAGTAAGTATATTAAAAAGATGGTTAATAATAGAGATTATAGGAAAGCGATGAGGTATAAAAAAGATGATATTAGGTTAATTAGTAAGCAGTTAAGTAGAGGGATAATATTTTTTCGATTTCAGGTTCATGATGATGAATGGTGGTATAGAGAGTATCAAGTGTTAGTTGGTATTAAGGATGGTGAATATATAGGAGGAAAGTGTGGTTGTTCTTATGAGGGGATGAATGGTTCTTGTAGACATATAGCGGCGGTTCTTAATAATTATAAGAGTGATATATTTAATGTTAGTGTGAATGATATTGTTATGGATTTATCTAAGGTTGTTATAGAGCAATTGAGAAGGGAGACTCCTAAGAAGAGTAATATAGTTAAGGAAGAATTAGGGTTAGATGTTATATTTTGTTTGGAAGATAAGGGTACTGGTGTTTATTTAAAGATTGGTAATAAACATAAGTATACTTTGAAACAGAAGTTAAGTAAATTTTTGAATGTGTATCAGAGTGGGGAAGGGGTAGTAGAGTTTGGTAAGAATTTGACTTATGAGTCTAATAGTTATTATTTTAGTGATAAGAATAGGGAGATTCTTGAGTTGTTTGGGGATTATTTGTTTAATCATAATTTTTATGAATATTTGGTATTTTTTGATGATAAGTGGTTAAAGAAGTTATTGTTATTACTTAATGGTAAGTCTTTTGAGATAGAAGGTAGGGGTATTTATGATAATATAATAGAGGATTTTCCTTTTTCTCCTGTTGTTAAGAGGGATAATAATAATTATGTTTTAGATTTTGCTATGGATATTGGTAAGCTTTATAAAATTACTTCTGATTATGAGTATATATTATATAATAATAATATATATCATTTGAGTAAGAAAAATGCTAGTTTGCTTTATAAGATGTTGATAAAGGGTATAGATAGGTTAGTATTTAATGAGAAGGATTTATCTAAGTTTACTAATTATGTTATTCCAATGATAAAGGATAAGGTTGTTATTAGTGAGGATATTGATAATATTGTTATTGTAAAGAAGCCTATTGTTAAGTTATATTTTGATATTGGTTCTAGTGGTGTTGTTTGTAATTTGAAGTTATTATATAAAGATAAAGAGATAGATTATTTTAGTAATACTAGAAATATTGTTAGGGATAGAGAGTATGAGGGGGAGGTTATTGGAGATTTAGTTAAAGAGAATTTTAAGGTTGATGATAAAAGAATTTATTTAGAGGGTATTGATAATATTGGATATTTTATGGAAGAGAGTTTGCCTAAGTTGGTATTAAAATATGATACTTTTACTTCAAAGAAATTACAGGATACTAATGTTATATCTAAGGTAAATATAAATAGTATGTTTTCTATTGGGGTAGATAATATAATGAATTTTACTTTTAGTTTGGATGGGATATCTAATAAGGAGATAGATGGTATTTTTAAGAGTATTAAGGAGAAGAAGAGGTATTATAAGTTAAAAGATGGTAATATTTTAAAGTTAGATAATAATAGAGAAATAGATGAGTTTGAGAATTTGGTTAGTGATTTGGAATTAACTAGGGATAATATAATTGATGGTAAGGTATCTATTCCTAAGTATAGGGCTATATATTTAGATAGTCTTAATAATAAATATAATTTTGTTAAAACAGATAATTTGTTTGATAATTTTATAAAGAAGTTTAAGGAATATAAGGATATATCTTTAAAGTTATCTCCTAAGGAAGAGAGTATATTAAGAGATTATCAAGTAACGGGAGTTAAGTGGTTATATAATATTCATAAGTGTGATTTTGGGGGGATTCTTGCTGATGAAATGGGGTTAGGTAAGTCTATTCAGGTTATTTATTTTATTAAGAAGTTATTAAAAGAGGATAGTAATAGTAAATTTTTGATTGTGGTGCCTACTAGTTTGGTATATAATTGGGAGAATGAGTTTAAGAAGTTTGCTCCTAAGTTAAGGTATCATATATTTGCTAAGAATAAACATGTTAGGCATATGGAATTAGAGAGTGATAGTCCTAATATTTATATTACTTCTTATGGTTTATTAAGAGAAGATTATGATGATTATTATTCTAAGTTATCTTTTAAGGTTTGTGTTATAGATGAGGCTCAAAATATAAAAAATCCTACTACTGCTATTAGTAAGACTGTTAAGAAGATTAATGCTGATACTAAGATTGCTTTAACTGGTACTCCTTTGGAGAATTCGGTAATTGAGTTATGGAGTATTTTTGATTTTATTATGCCGGGTTTTTTAGCGGGGTTAAAGAGTTTTCAGTCTAAGTATAGGGTTAAGGATTTTGATGATGATACTAATGATAGGATAGGTAAGTTAAATAGTTTGATATCTCCTTTTATATTGAGAAGAAGGAAGGTTGATGTGGTTCGGGATTTACCTGATAAGATAGAGAATAATATTTATATTGATTTATCAACAGAACAGAAGAAGATATATGCTTACGAGGTTAAGAGAGTTAATGAGGAGATGCAAAGATTAATTGAGGAAGAGGGGTTTGATAAGGCTAGGTTTATGATATTACAGTTATTGACTAAATTAAGGCAGTTATGTATTGATCCTAATTTAATTTATGATGATTATAAGGGGGAGTCTGCTAAGATAGAGAATTTGATTAGGGTTATTCGTGATTCTATTAGTAATGGTCATAAGATATTAGTTTTTACTTCTTTTAAGAAGGCTTTAGATTTGGTAGTTGATGAGCTTTATAAGAATGATATTAGGTGTTATACTATTGATGGGGGAGTTAGTAGTAAGAAGAGGATGGAGTTAGTTAATAAGTTTAATGATAATGATGATGTAAAGGTATTTGTTATTACTTTAAAGTCTGGGGGTACTGGTCTTAATTTGACTGGGGCTGATATTGTTATTCATCTAGATTTATGGTGGAATCCTCAGGTTGAGAATCAGGCTACAGATAGGGCTCATAGGATTGGGCAGAAAAAGATAGTAGAGGTAATTAAGTTAATTGCTAAGGGTACTATTGAGGAGAAGATATTAGAGTTACAGGAGAAGAAGAGGATTTTAAGTGAGAAGTTAATTGAGGGTGATACTAGGGATGTTAATATGATATCTTCTTTGACAGAGCGTGATATTAAGAATTTGTTATCTTATGAAAATAATGGGGAAGAATAGTTTTATTTGTCTAGTTTTTGTAAAAAAAGTTAATTATATATTTTGGGAAGTATTGACAAAAGGGGATAAATAGGGTATTAT
>CASEAD010000167.1 GCA_949285775.1 uncultured bacterium | reverse complement strand
CGCGGGAAACAAAGGAACCTGTAAAGTATCAATAGATTCAACAAGAAGATATCGAAAGAGAACTTGTAGTACTTGTAGTAGATGTTCCAGTGCCGGATGCAGTAGTTATAGCAGTTGGAAATGCGTTTCTCACAATAGTCTTACCCATTCCGGTTGTATGAGCAAAAGTTCATTAGAGAGATTATATACTGATACAAGTACCAAAAAATGGACAATAACTTCTGCTAATTGTCAAGGTTCAATAACTTACTATGATGTACAAAGCTGTACTAGAAGTTGTTCCACATACAGCAGATCTTGCTCATCGTGTGGCTGCTCCAGTTGGGGAAGTTGGTCATCGTATAAATATTCATCCTGCTCTTCATCTAGCAGTACAAAATGTGACTCACAAACTGTATATTATTAAAGATAGATAAATATAAAAATCTATCTTTTTGTTGATTTTTAAACCCATCTATAGTATTATAAATACAAGAGATGTAGATAATTAAAATACATAACTAAAAAAGAAATGAGGTAAATTATGAGCTTTATAAAAGATAAAGAACTAGAACTAAAAGAACTATTAAACACATTAGAATATAACATCGATGATGTAAAACTAGAATTATCATCACGCCCAGAATTTGGCATGTATCAATATAATGGTGCCATGTCATTAGCAAAACAATATCATAAAAACCCAAGAGAAATAGCAGAAGAAATAGTAAAAAAACTAAAACTAGATAAAGATTTAATTAATGTAAATATACAAGGTGCCGGTTTTATTAATATATCATTCACAAACGAAGCACTAACTAAGTATATTAATAAATTACTTCTAAATGTCCAAACAAGTATAGATACTTATAAAACTAAAAAAATAGTAATTGATTATGGAGGCGCTAACGTTGCTAAAACTCTACACGTAGGTCACTTAAGAAGTGCAAATATCGGAGAAGCCCTAAAAAGATTAGCCATATTATGCGGATATACAGTAATAAGTGATGCCCATTTAGGTGATTTTGGAAGACAAATGGGTATGATCATTCTAGAAATAAAAAATAGATACCCAAACTTACCTTATTTTTCTGATAGCTATTCCGGAGAATATCCTAAAGAATTACCAATTACTTCTAAAGACTTAGAAACAATCTATCCAATTGCCAACCTTAAAGCCAAAGAAGACGAAAACTTTATGAATGAAGCCAGAACCATAACAAACGAATTACAAAAAGGTCACCCTGGCTATACTGCCTTATGGAAATACATATATGATATTTCTGTAAAAGACATAAGAGAAATATATAACAGCTTAAATACCTCCTTTGACTATTGGTATGGCGAAAGTGACGCTAATAAATATATACCTGAATTAACTAAATACCTACAAGAAAAAAACATCTTAAAACAAAGCGAAGGAGCCATTATAATTGACGTATCCCAAAAAGATGACAAAAAGGAAATACCCCCTTTTATATATATAAAATCAAATGGCGCCTTATCATATGAAGCTACAGATCTAGCAACAATATATCAAAGACAAAAAGACTTCAAACCAGATGAAATATGGTATGTTGTAGACAATAGACAAGAGCTACACTTTATTCAAACCTTTAGAGCAGCCTATCTATCAGAAATAGTCCCTAATAACGTAAAACTAGAATTCCTAGGCTTTGGTACCATGAATGGAAAAGATGGCCGACCATTCAAAACTAGAGATGGAGGCGTCATGTCATTAAGTAACCTAATCAACCTAGTTAAAGAAGAAACACTAAAAAGAGTAAGTGATGATATCGAAAATAAAGAAGAAGTATCAAATATCGTTGCCATAGCCACCATAAAATATGCCGATCTCTTACCAACAAGAAATAAAGATTACATATTTGACATAGAGAAGTTCTGTGACATGCAAGGAAAAACAGGCCCATATATTTTATATTCAACCGTAAGAATAAATTCACTATTAAAAAAAGCTAATAATTCTAATTATAATTTTATAGATATTTATAATGACTATGACCTAGATATAGTTATTAATATCTTAAACCTAACAAAAGCAATAGACAATTCTCTTAAAAATAAATCCTTAAATGATATCTGCGAATATTTATTTAAATTAAACAGTTCTTATAATAATTTCTATAACGAATTTAAAATATTAACAGAGAAAAATATCGAAAAAAAGACCTCTTGGTTAGCTTTATCTAAAGTAGTATATGATATTAATAAAATGCTACTCAACGTCTTAGCAATAAACATCCCAGATAGAATGTAATTATAGAAAGTATTTTATATATGAAAAAAAAGAAATATAAAGGGTTTACTCTAATAGAATTATTAGTAACTATTCTTATTGTCTGCTTAGTATTAGGT
>CASEAD010000166.1 GCA_949285775.1 uncultured bacterium | reverse complement strand
ATATATTATGTATTAGTAGTTATTTTGTCTAAAATTGTTATTACATCACTCCATTCTTTTGATTCTATAGGTTCTCCTAAATATTGATTATTAGTTGGATTATATATTGCAGCATATATTCTTAATTTGTTGTTTTGATCGTAACTGTTATCAGTATAAACTATATAATTTTTATTAGTTTGTTTATTTTTAAATGTAAGTATTATATCGTAGGCAATTTTTTTACCGTTTTCTAGAGTTGTATATATCTTAGTGTTCATTAGTGTCACCTCTTTTGGTCAATAATTTAGATGTTGCTTTTTCTAGTAATTTTTTTTGTTCTATTAATATATTTTCAAGATTTGTTAATAAGGCTTGTTGTTTTAAAATGAAATCATTTATTTGTGGATCTAAGGTTTGCTTTTTTTGATTGGGTGATTCTATATTAGGTTTTGTTTGTGGAATGTTAGATAAATCTAGGTTAGTATTTTTAGTTAGATAAACACTATAGAATCTTCCTTTTAAGTTATATTTGTTTTGGGGTTTTGTATATATGGTAATTTCTTCTAACATAATATTCCTCCTTGTATTTTTAGTATTTACAAGATAAGGAAATTTATTTAATATTTTCTTAAAATGTGGTAAAATTATAGAGGAGGTAGTTTACTATTATGAAAAAAGTTATTATTATTTTATTATTTGTTTTATTAAGTGGGTGTAGTTCTGGTAATGGTGATTTAATTAGTTATATAGATGCTAAGGAGAAGATTATTAATAATGGAGCAGTACTAATTGATGTAAGGACTAGTGATGAATATAATTCTGATCATATACAAGGTGCGGTTAATATTGATGTAAATGATATGGATTTAGATAGTATTGAGGAAGTTATAAGTAATTATGATACTGAAATTATAGTATATTGTGAGAGTGGTAATAGAAGTAGTGAAGCAGTTAAGATATTAAATGATTTAGGTTATAATAATGTATATGATTTAGGTTCTATTGATAATTGGAAAGAATAGTTATCCACAGTATTGTGGATTTTTTGTTGGAGAATTAAAAAAATAACCCGTTTATTTTGGGTTATTTTATATTAAAATTAGATACTGATATATTTTTATATTCATCAAATTAGATGAACCAGGTATATAGTTTATATTTTAATTGGTACTATATCACCAACACCTCTTTATTCTTTTTATTTTTATTTTTCAAATGCAGTAAATGATAGCATTAATCCACCTGTAGTGTTTGCTTGATCATCTGCGTATCCGTATTCACCAAATGTAAATACTACTAAGAATGGAACATCTCCAGCAACATTCTTTAGTTGTTCGTAAACTTCGTTCATTCTATCACCGATACCTAGTCTACGACCTCCACAGTGAATTAATAGGTATGCTCCTGCGTTAGGACATGCTTTCTTTAATTCTTTTAGGGTATCTCCTGTTGAGTTAATTAATTCATCAACAGTAGCTTCCATTCTAATTACAGCTGTTCCGGTAGCAAGGTTAGCACCTATATTCATTGATTTGTCATCATTTCCATTCATTGGGTGACGGATAGCAGTTAAATTTCCTAATCTATCTTTAACACCTAATGGGCTTGTAATAGTTGTAACTAAAAGATTTCCACCCATTACGTCCTCATCTTTAAGGCCTCTCCATTCTTTGTATTTGTCTACTGCAGGTACTCCGTCAATTTCTGCTAGTACTCTAACACCATTTAACTTTGTGATAATACCCATATCTTTTGTTTCGTTATAAGCTCCTGTATACTTAGTAACAATATCTTTTCCTGTATAAATAAATGCTGCTACACATCCATCATTAAAGATAGTGTCATTATAAAATATTGACCATTTTCCTTCTACAGTATTGTCTGCAGCACTTCCTCCAAAGCAAGGTACTCTACCAATTATATCTTGAATACCTTTGATATATTCTTCTTCTTCGGCAGGAGATGCACTCATAAAGAAATAATCTGGAGCATAATCAAGTCCTGCTTTTTCTAGGGCTTTCATAGCAATTTTGCGTCCTGTTTCTCTGGCACTTTTTTCTTTTGCCATACCATAACATGCAA
This sequence comes from uncultured bacterium, assembly GCA_949285775.1. Classification (GTDB taxonomy): domain Bacteria; phylum Bacillota_I; class Bacilli_A; order RF39; family UBA660; genus RUG11198. The sequence goes on along the minus strand of CASEAD010000166.1, from coordinate 941 downwards.
TGGTCATTTCATCATCATCTAAGGTTAACATACCGGCTGTTCCGCTTTCATCGATCATATAACCATTTGGAGTAATAATTCCGGCTGATGATGTACAACCAATAACATCAATATCAGGCATTACTGATTTGATTCCTTCCATTAATTTTTTTTGGTCATATCCAATAGAATTAAATAATAATCCTACCTTAGCTTTTAAACCCTCTGTAGCTTGTTTAGCAGTTTCAACACCTGCTTCATAAGCATCAGCTAATTTGCTGTAACCTACTTTTGATTTTAACACTTAATATTCCTCCTTTGAAATTAGTATTACTTGATAATAGTCATCCGCTATTATAGTTAAATTATAGCACACAAAAATTTAAAAAGTAAATACTATTTCTATAATTTGACATTTTTAAATTAAATATAAGTAAAAGAATACTAACAATAATAGATGTTAGTATCCTCTTACTCCTTCTAAAGATTCATCTTTTTCTATAAATTCTTGTACTTTAATATGTCTATATTTCTCTTTATTTTCTCTTATATAAATATCTTTTATTCCGGCGTTTATTATCATCATTTTACATAAAGCACAAGGATTTGAATTTTTCACATAAGTTCCATCTTGATAGTTTTTTCCAACCATAAATAAAGTTGAACCAATCATTTTATTTCTCTCCGCACTTATTATAGCGTTTTGTTCGGCGTGAACAGCTCTACATAATTCATATCTTTCTCCTCTTGGTACTTTTAGTTTTTCTCTTATACACTCATTTAAGTCTACGCAATTTTTCCTTCCTCTTGGAGCACCATTGTATCCTGTGGATATTATTTCATCATTTTTTATAATTACTGCCCCCCAGTTTCTTCTTAAGCATGTACTTCTTTCTAGGGTTGTTTCCGCTAAATCTAAGTAATAATTAATTTTATCAATTCTTTTCATACTGCTACTTCCT
>CASEAD010000165.1 GCA_949285775.1 uncultured bacterium | reverse complement strand
CCAGAACCATTATTTCCATATAATACAGTTATATTGTCAAATATAACTATATATGAAAGTATAATAAATAATAGTAACACTACTAAATAAACTTTATTTTCAAAAAAAGATTTACACTTCACTCTTTTATCGGCAATTACTATTACATCATTCAAATATTTTTAAGTATATATATATATATATCTAACCTTTCTAGTTATTTTCTTTTCTCCAAACCCTCACAATATTTTCCTGTTCTTTTTCTTTTAAAGCTTTATATAAATCAATATCTAATTTATTACATACACTACATAATACAATAAAAACATCTGCTACCTCACTTTCTACTGTATCATAATGATTAACTTTATTGTTATCAATCCCCATATCTGTAGCACTTTTTCTTATAGATTTTGCAAGTTCACCAACTTCTTCCAAAAGTAGTAACATTGTTTTCTCTATTCTTTGATTTGAAAACCCTCTTATTTCTATCACATTTTTTATATATTGCTGTACTTCTTGCAATGTGTCCTTTTCATTTAACTTATTCCATAAATCCAATTGATTATGCATTTATTATCTTTCCCTTCTTCTAAATAGTATTAAAATGTATAGTTCTATTTTCTATCTAAACTTAACATAATTTATCTTGTTAATTAAATACTAATAACCTCCTTTTAAGTTATCACATTTTATTTTAGTTAATTGTTTATTCTTTAAGTTTAATACCTTAATAGATTCTTCCCTAACAACACTACCATCACCTATATCATTATTTTGCCAAATTTCCCATATTCTATATTCAGTAAAATTAACTTTTATTAAAATTTGATTTGGTAAATTAGTATAATTTTTATAAATTTTTGTTTTTTTGCAAAGGATGTTGAGCAAAATATAAAGCTCTTATTTAAGTCTTAACACATCTACACATTCCACATGACTTGAATGCATATTATGAATAATTAAGTTTGTTTATATCTAACCATGTCATAATATACAAACAAAATAAGTGCTATATGTCTGTTATGAATATATTATTTTCTATTTATGTACTTTTCCTATAAAAAGAAAATTAAAAGAATCCTTTCTTCCATAAATATTTTTTATAATTTCATCATATTTAAATGGTTTCCCTACTTGTTCATCACCAATTTTATTAGAATTAATTACATAAAAATTATCATTATCATCTATATCACTAATTACCAAATAATGTCCGTTTTTTGAAAAGGTTAACGAGCTTTTTTCTGATGGGACCACATGAATAATCGCCATATATCCCTGATTAAATAATTGCATTATTTTATTTTTCTGCTCAATTGGGTTATCAAAATTTATCTTAACTATTTCATAGGTTATATTATAATTATCTTCTTTGATTAACCTATCAAGACAATATAATAAACCCTTTTCATTTATTCCTCTATTTCTAAGATAGGTATCATCAAATTTGCCATCTTTATCTAATAAAATTTTTTTGGTCACATATATAGGATCAATATCAAAACCTAAATTAACTAAAAGATTTGCAATAGAAGTAGGGCCACAACCATATTTTGATATACTCCAATTTCTTTTTCCTAAATTTTCTATTTCACTTAAATGATAATCATATTGTCTAAATCTAATTCTATTTTTATTCATTTCCTTTTCCACATCCTTATGAAACTCAACTAATCATCACATACCAGTTAAGGTGATACAATGAAACATATTCTCCACATACAACACTTGCAATATTTTTTTCAAAAATTAATAAAATTAACTATAATTTACTCACTTTCTACCATTTTTTGAATGCTACTGATAGTTGATTTTCTCTTTATTTATAAGGCATTATTTTCTATTTAACACACATACACATTCCACATGATAACTATTTGGAAACATATCAAATAACTTAACTTCACTAACCTTATATTCATTTAATCTATTAATATCCCTTACTAACGTTATAGGATTACAAGAAACATAAATAATATACTCACTCCTAATATTACTTATAATATCAATCGTCTTCTTATCTAATCCCCCTCTAGGAGGATCCACTATAACTTCATCATATTCTCCATTATCATATTTTAACTTATTTACATTAAGACATTTAAAACTTATATTATCTATATTATTAAAATTTTTATTAATATTAGCATTATCAATAGCACTCTTATCTATCTCT
>CASEAD010000164.1 GCA_949285775.1 uncultured bacterium | reverse complement strand
CTAAGATAGGATATAATTTTAAATTAGAAGTATCTAATACTCCATTACTACCATCAGAATAATTTATATCTATATTAGCAGTAGACAGTGCTAAAGATATATCACTAGAGGTAAGCGCATAAGTTACCCCTAATAATATTAAAGCTATAGTGATAATATATACTACTACTATTCTCTTATCTAGTTTCATATATTACCACCCACGATAAAAAGACTACAAGGTATGCCTAAAAGAAGGCTAATCGTGTAGTCTTTAATACAAATATTATAAGGGTCTAGTTTAAACTGCCCCCCCCCCGTTAACTTTTAAGTAATTTTGCATAGTATCACTCCTTCTATTACTTTAATTTATTAAATACATTTTTTAATTTATCATTTATTACTAAATTTGCTTTATTATCATATTGGGTTTTATCGTTGTTTATAATTACTAAGTATTTTCCTTTAAATACGTTTATCATATCGCAAGCTGGGTATACGGTTAATGAGGTACCTATTACTATTAGCATATCAGCTTCACTCATTTTAAGTAATGCTTCTTTATAAACTTGTTCTGGTAACATTTCTCCATATAATACTACATTTGGTCTTATTGTTTTGCCACATTTATTACATATAGGAATATCTTTACTATTAAAGATATAGTCAGCAGGGTACTCTTTATAACACCCTGTACAATAGTTTTTATATATAGTGCCATGTAATTCATAAATATTAGTATTTCCTGCTTTAGTATGTAAGCCATCTATATTTTGTGTTACTATAGCTTTAAGTTTGCCAATATCCTCTAGTTTCTTTAAATAATTATGAGTTATATTAGGTTTAATATCTAAGCAATTTAATTGTTCTTTATAATATTTAAAGAAATCTTTTGGGTGATTATATAGGCAACTTGAACTTAGCATATATTCTGGGGGAAATTTATATTTTGAATTATTGATATTATATAATCCATCTTGGCTTCTAAAGTCTTTAATACCACTTTCAGTAGATATTCCTGCACCAGTGAATGCTACTATATTGTTAGATTCATCTATCATTTTTTGTAATTCTTCTATATTATTTATCATTTTAATGCTCCTTAAATTAGTTCAAATATATATATTCCGTTGTTGTATGTATATTTATATGTTGCTTGTTTTGGTTGATTATTTTCTTGATAATTTATTGTTACTGTTTTTATTTGATTGGAATTGGTTTTAGATATTTTGTTATTAGTGTAATATCCTATTCCTGTGGTGAATATTGTACTGTCATCTTCTACTTCAGTTAAGGAACTAGTGTTATATTCAGTAGTTAAATTATTATTATATGTTATTGTTACTGACGATATTGTTGTATTGTTGTTATAGGTAGTAATGGCTAAGTTATATCCATCAGAATAATTGCAGGTACTATTATTATTTATATATTTACAATTGGCATAAGGATTATTTGTTAGGCGTGATAGATTTATAAAACCAATTGTAAAGTCTGAATGTATTTGGCCATCGAGGTGCCAAGTACCACTTACATATTTTAAGACATACCAATCTATAGTATTACTACTGTTTTTTTCCAAGGTAGATAAAGTTTCTCTAGTTTCTATGGTAAGGTAATCGTAAATTTCCATATCATTTAGGGTTAAGACACAATTACTAGTATCTTCACAACTTAAAACGAAGTCTGCTAGTGATGTTCCATTATTGTCTGTTAAAATTATATCTGCTCCTTTATCATATCTTATATTTTCATCTGATTCTCCAGCAAATGGTCTTTGTTGGCCTTTTTTTAATAAGTAAGCATCGCCATTTCCACTTTCTAAGCTGTATTTAATTTTTATAATCATATCCCTTTTTACAGTATAATCAGTAGTTATATTATCTCCTTCTTCATCTTCCCATTTGCCGTTATAAATAAATTTGGAACTTCCTTCTTGAAAGCTATAATACTCTGAATTAGTAGTAATATTAGGAAAGTCATCACTAGTTAGTTTATATCCACTATCAACTATCATTTGTTGATTTTTTCCATTTATGTTGATAATGTCTCCTTCTTTATCTATGAATGTTACAGTATATTGGTTACATTCTGTACTATAATTAGCTTCACTATTGGGAGTTATCATTCCACTAGTGGTATAAGTTTGGTTTAGTGTGTTTTTTATAATTTTTATATAGGTGTTACGTTTAATGTTATCACTTAGAATATTTGAACTGAAATAACCTTTATTTATTAACTCTTCTACTGTTATGCAATAATATTTACTACTAGTATCTGGATTTCCTTGTTCATCATATTCATATTTCCAACTGGAAAGGGATGATTCAAATTCTTTTAAGTATGCAATAGATGCTTCTGTTATATTATT
>CASEAD010000163.1 GCA_949285775.1 uncultured bacterium | reverse complement strand
TACCAAATCTTTCTTTTAATTTTTGGTCATTACCTAAGTTTTCATATATATAAGTAGATTTTTTTCCATTAAGTTTTTTGTAATCAGTAATTATGGCGTAGTTATTATTGCTTTTTGTTGATACAGTTTTGAGTCTCATAAGTGTGGCACCTCCTTACATTATATTAATATTATACCATGTACGGTTTATGTACGCAAGAGTAAAATTTAAAAAAACTAGGATTTATAAGTCCTAGAACATAATTTTTTATTACAAGTGTCAAAGATGGGAGTTTAGTGATTTTATTAATAGGTTTAAAACTAAAAAGGCGTAGTTTAAATATAAGAATCTTACAATTGTTTTGATTCTTTTTTCTTTACTTGAATTTATAATTATAGTATAATTGTTAATATGAAGGTGGGATTGTTATGAAGGTTATTTTTATTAAAGATTTAAAAAAACAAGGTAAAGTTAATGAGATAAAAGAGGTTAGTGATGGTTATGCTATTAATTATTTGATAAAAAATGGTTATGCTGTTAAATATACTAAGACTAGTTCAGAGATTTTAAGTTCTGATTTGAAAAATATTGCGTTGAAAGAGCAAGAAGATATTAATATTGCTAATGAACTTAAGAAGAAAATTGAAAGTCTTATTTTGGAGTTTAAGGTTGAATGTAATAATGGTAGAGTTTTTGGTTCTATTAGTAGTAAACAGATATGTGAAGAATTAAAGAAAAGAGGTATTGTAATTGATAAAAAGAAAATTAAGATAGATGGTTCTTTAAGTTTATTGGGAATGCATAATGTTTCTATTAATTTACATAGGAAGGTAAGTGCATTATTGAAAGTTATGTTGATTGAGAAGTAGGTGTTGGGTATGAATGGTAATGGGCTACCTCATAATATTGAAGCAGAAAAAGCCTTAATTGGTTCTGCTTTTTGGTCTTATGAAACTTTGCAGAAGGTGTGTGAAGAGGTTTCAAATCGGGTTTTTTATTTGGATAGTCATAGTAAGATTTTTGAGGTGATTCAAAGTTTATATGAGAATAAGAAACCAGTTGATGCTAGTACAGTTACTGCTGAGTGTATGAGTAGAGGGATTATTAATCAAATAGGTGGTGTTGAGTATTTAAATAGTGTTATTAATTCTGTTGCAACAGGTGCTAATTGTGAATATTATATTAATATTGTTTTAGAGAAATATACTTTAAGAAGAATGATAGAAGTTGCTACTGATATTATTACTAGAGCTAATAATCCTGAACTTTCTATTGGTGAGGTTGTAGAAGAAGCTGAGAAGGGTATTTTGAATGTTACGCAATCTAGGAGGACTAGTGAATTCAGAAGTGTTAAAGAAGTACTAGATAAGGCACAAAGGGATTTGGATATTTTATCTAAAAATAAGGGGAGAGTTACTGGACTTACGACTGGTCTTATTGATTTAGATAATTTAACTAATGGTTTTAGTCCTACTCAATTGGTTATTGTAGCGGCGCGTCCTGCGGTTGGTAAAACTGCGTTTGCTTTAAATATTGCTTGTGCTGCTGCTAAGAGTACTAAGAAGAATATTGCTATTTTTTCATTGGAGATGCCTGCGGAACAGCTTATTATGAGAATGATTAGTTCTTTGGGACAGGTTGATAATAAAAAATTACAGACTGGGAAAATGGAAAATGAGGATTGGCGTAGGGTAAATGAAGCTATTAGTCAACTTGCTGATACTAATATTTATTTTCATGATGCTGGTGGTATTACTGCTAGTGAAATTAAGGCTAAATGTCGTAGGCTTTCAACACAAGGAGAGGGATTAGGGTTGGTTATAATAGATTATTTGCAACTTATTGATTCTTCTTCTAAATATGTTGGTAGTAGACAACAAGAAGTGTCGGAAATATCTAGGAGTTTGAAAACTATGGCTTTGGAACTAGAGGTTCCTGTTATTGCTTTGTCTCAATTATCTAGAAGTGTGGAAAAGAGAGAGGATAAGAAGCCTGTTTTGAGTGATTTAAGGGAATCTGGTTCTATTGAGCAGGATGCTGATATAGTAGCGGCTTTACATGCTCCTGATGTGGAGGCTCCTGTTGATGATAATATGCCGGTTCCTATTCAACTTATTATACTTAAACATCGTAATGGTCCTATTGGTAATATTGATATGTTGTTTAAGAAGAAAACTTCTACTTTTTTGTCGATAAAGAAAGATGGTGGTATGAGTGCAAAATGAGCATTTTAGGATTTCTTATGTAATAGTTATTATTTTTGTTGGAGTACTTACTTTTTGTTTGGGGTTTGTGAGTTTTTCAAATTTGACTCCTACGGAGGTATATAAAGTTTATATTGATGGAAAGTTGGTTGGTACTCTTGCTTCGAAAGATGATTTTGATAATTATATTAATGAGAAAGATGATGCTATAAAGCAAAAGTATGGTGTTGATAAGGTTTATGTTCCTAATGGAGTTGTTGTTAAGAAGGTTATTACTTATGATGGTGATGTTGATAGTAATGAAGAGGTTTATGATGATATAGTTAAGTTGGAACAATTTACAGTTAAGGGTACGATTATTACGATTGAAAAGAATGATGAAGAAATTGCTACTGGTCAAGTTAGTGATGAGTTGTTTGAGGTTGGTGGTAATTCTTTAGAGGATGATGTAAATTCTGATGATAGTAGTTATTTATATATTTATGTTATTAATAAAGAGATTTTTGATGATGCTATTATTGAATTGATTAAATCTTTTGTCGACGAGGAGGAATATTCTAAGTATATTAATAGTGAACAGGCTGAGATTGTGGATACTGGTAGTGTTATCAAGGATATAGATATTTATGAGGATATTACTTATAGAACGGGATATATTTCTATTGATGAAGAAATATTTACTAGTTCTGAGGATTTGGCTAAGTATTTATTATATGGTACTTTAGATGATCAGGAGACTTATATTGTTCAGGAAGGAGATACTGTAGAAACTATTGCTGAGGCAAATCGTTTAAATACTCAAGAATTTTTGTTAGCTAATCCTTCATTTAAAAGTGAGAATACTTTGCTTTATGAGGGACAAGAAGTTAATGTTGGTCTTATTGATCCGGTTATTAATGTTGTTGTTGAATATAATAGGGTTGTTGATGAGGAAAGGGATTTTTCTGTTGATATAAGATATGATGAAAATGAATTACAGAATGTTGAATATGTGTTACAGGAAGGTGAAAATGGTTTATATAGGGTAAATAGGGAATATCAGTATATAAATGGACAATTGGCTGCTACGCAGACGCTTAGTTCTGTTGAATTAAAGCCTACTGTTAATAAGGTTATTGTAAAGGGGATGAAGGAAGTTCCGCATATTGCTGATTTATCTTATTGGGCTTGGCCTACTGAAACGCCGTATACGATTACAACTTATTATGGTTATCGTTGGGGTAGTATGCATTCTGCGATTGATATTTCTGGTCCTGGTTGGGGTTCTGATATATATGCTGCTAATAATGGAACTGTTATTGAAACCAAAGGTGGTTGTGTAGCGGGTAACTTGTCTTGTAATGGAAGGCGTGGTAATTATATTGTTATTAATCATAATAATGGGAATTATTATACAGAATATATGCATTTAGCTAGTATTTTGGTTTCTGTTGGAGATACTGTTAGTCGTGGGCAAAAGATAGGAACTATGGGGAATACTGGGGAGGTTTATCCATCTCCTAGTTCTGGTTGTGTTTATTGCGGAACACATTTGCATTTTGCAACGTATATAGGAAGGCCTTTATATGGTGGTAGTCCGTTCAATCCTTTGTCTTTATATTAATGAAATTTGAAGTAATGTCTTCGGGGAGTAAGGGGAATACTACTTATATTGAATGTGGTACTACTAGGATAATTATTGATATGGGTAATAGTTGTAAATATGTTGTGGATAAGTTGAAAGGATTAGGGATTGATGCGAAGGATATTGATGCGATACTTGTTACTCATACTCATGTTGATCATATAAAGGGACTTAAGGTGTTTTGTAAGAAATATAACACTAAGGTTTATGTAACTTCTGAGATGCTTAAAGATCTGGATTATATTAGTAATTATTGTGTGATTAGTAACGATGTTTTTCAAATTAAGAATTTGTTTGTACAGGTTATTAAAACGTCGCATGATGCTGATGATTCGGTTGGTTATGTTGTGAATGGTGATGGTAAAAGTATTGTTTATATTACGGATACTGGTTATATTAATAAGAAGTATTTTGATATTTTAAGTAATAGGGATACATATATATTAGAGTCTAATCATGATGTGGAGATGCTTAATAATGGGTCTTATCCTTTTAGGTTAAGGCAAAGAATACTTGGTGATAAGGGGCATTTGTCTAATTATGATTCTTCTAGATATTTGTCTACTTTTATAGGTAATAAGACTAAGTGTATTGTTTTAGCACATTTATCAGAGGAGAATAATACTGAGGAGATAGCTTATAATACTTTAGTTGAGAGGTTAAATGGTAGTAATCTTAGGGTAGATAAAATAATAATTGCTAAGCAAGATGAGGAAACGGAGTTAGTTAGTATATGATAAAGATTATATGTGTTGGTAAGGTTAAGGAATCTTTTTATAGGGATGCTATTCAAGAATATATGAAAAGGCTTACTAGGTATCATAAGGTTGTTATTGAAGAGGTGATAGATAGTAATATTAAGTCTGAAGGGGATTTAATTCTTAGGCATATTGGAAGTAAGGACTATGTTATTACTTTGGAAATTGAGGGTAATGGTATGAATTCTTTAGAATTTGCTGATATGTTGGATAAGAATTTAGCAAGGTACTCTAATATTGTTTTTGTTATAGGTGGGTCTGATGGTCTTGATGATAGGGTTAAGAATATTTCTAATTATAAGTTGTCTTTTTCAAGATTGACTTTTCCTCATCAATTATTTAGAGTTATATTATTAGAACAGATTTATAGGGGATTTAAGATATTAAATAATGAAACATACCATAAGTAGGTATGTTTTTATGAACAAATGTTCGTTTTAGTATTGACAAAGAGTTGGGGGTATTATATAATTGAGGTGTACAGTGAGAAAAGGAGATAGATGATGAGTAAAGTATTAGAAAAAGATAAGGCGTTGGCGCAAGTGATGGCGGATATAGAAAAGCAATTTGGTAAGGGCTCTATTATGAAACTTGGAGAACAAGAGCAGATG
>CASEAD010000162.1 GCA_949285775.1 uncultured bacterium | reverse complement strand
TATTGTTAGGAGTAAGACCAATATTAGCTTCAAATATAGCCTTCTCAATATCTCCTAAAATACTCTTATCATAAGGTTTAATAGATAATTGTCTAGCCTCTGGTACAGATATATTAGCAAGTTGCTTAATAGGAGTTTCTACACCGTAATACTCTACATTTATACCATCTATCATATTAGCATTAGCACGCCCTGCCCTTACATTAATAAATTTATTTTCAACAGAAGATATTGTACTTTCCATTTTTTCTTCACATTCTAATAAAATCTCATCCATATAGTCTATTTTTCCTTTCTTAATGTTCTACTTTTACTTAATGTTTTACCTTTTACTTGTTCAGTACTATCATTTTTGCCAATGCTATCATCAGTTATAGGATCATCGGAATTTAAACCAAAATAATCATATGTATGATAATCTCTATAAAGAGTTGATCCAGTATTTGTTTCTGGTATATAAAAAGCATTATGTTTAGCAACAGCTCCTGTACTTTTTTTTCTTGTATGTTTATATGGTAACAAATCGTAATTTATTTTAACCATTTTTAACACCTCCTACCATTATATATTTTTTATAATTTATTTTTCCTTTTTTAATGTTCTACTTTTTACTTGTTCAGTACTATCATTAGTAGTAGAATATGCTTCACTTGAATCCCAAGCACCAGCATATGCAAACCCATATCCTGGAGCATAAGGTAGAAAACCACTATGATTCACACTATTCCTTTTAGGTTTTATATTAAGATCATAAAACGTATGATGCACTGACCTTACTCCTATACTCATTTTTCTAGGATGTGGCTTAGGCAATATACTATGATTTACTCTTTTCATTTTTAACACCTCCTACCATTATATATTATTCCTTTTCTTCTTTACTCATCTTTATTAAAACATCTTTTCTTGATAAATTTAACTTACCCTTCTTATCATATCCAGTAGCGACCGCGGTTACTTCGTCACCAACGCTAACTACATCAGATGTTTTAGCAACTCTCTTAGTATCTAATTGTGAAATATGTATTAATCCTTCACAACCAGGCCATAATTCAACAAAGGCTCCAAATTCTTGAATAGATATTACTTTACAAGTATATACTTTACCTATTTCTACTTCTCTTGCAACATTTTCTATCATTTCGATAGTTTTTTTAATTACATCTATATCACTATGATATACAATAACTCTACCATCATCTTCTAAATCTACCTTAACAGCATCTTTATCTTGGACAGTTTTAACATGAGAAGCTTCTAAAATAATCTTAGTAATCATATCTCCACCACGACCAATAACATCTTTAATTTTTTCTGGATTAATATGAATAGTTTCAATTTTTGGAGCATATTTAGATAATTCTTTTCTAGGTTCTTTAATAACACTCTCCATTACATCTAATATCTGCATCCTAGCCTTCTTTGCTTGTTCTAAAGCTTCTGTTAATATCTTTTTAGTAACTCCTTTAATCTTAATATCCATCTGCATAGCACATATACCATCTCTAGTACCTGCTACTTTAAAATCCATATCTCCCATATGATCTTCTAATCCTTGAATATCGGTTAAAATTGTATACTTATCATCTTTAGTTATTAATCCCATTGCAATACCCGCTACAGGGGCTTTAATAGGTACACCAGCGGCCATTAAAGATAAACAACCTGCACAAATAGAGGCTTGTGATGATGAACCATTGCTTTCTAAAACGTCACTTACTACTCTTATTGTATAAGGAAATTCTTCTTCGCTTGGAATTACTTGCGCTAGTGCTCTTTCACCTAAGGCTCCATGTCCTATTTCCCTTCTACCAGGAGCGCCATATCTGCCAGTTTCACCTACAGAGAATGCAGGGAAATTGTAATGATGCATAAATCTCTTCTCATCTTCTATACCTAATCCATCTAATATTTGATGTTCTCCTAGTGCTCCTAATGTCGTAGTAGATAATACTTGGGTTTGACCTCTTGTAAATAAACCTGATCCATGTGTTCTTGCTAAGATATCTATTTCTGCTTCAAGTGGCCTTATTTCGTCTAATGCTCTACCATCAGGTCTAATACTTTCATCTATTATAAGTCTTCTTACCTCATCTGCTTCAATTTGATCAGTTATCTTTTTTACATTATTTAATAATTTATCTAATTCTTCACTATCTTGATATTTTTCTGCAAAATAATTTATGGTATCTTCTTTAACTTTATCAATAGCAGTATATTTTTCCAATTTTTCTTTAACTTGTATTGCTTCTATCATCTTATCTTTTGCATACTCGGTTACTTCTTTAATTAATTCTTCATCTAGTACTTCTAATTTAACTTCTATTTTTTCCTTGCCAATAGCTTTTCTTATTTCATCTTGAAATTCAACAAGTTCTTTAATAGCTTCATGGCCAAACATAATTGCTTCTATCATATCTGCTTCTGATACTTCTTTTGAACCGGATTCAACCATATTAATAGCGTCTTTAGTACCTGCTACTGATAAAATAATATCACTATTTTCTACTTCCTCTGCCGTAGGATTAATTATAAACTTACCATCTACTCTACCTACAACAACACCTGCTACTGGTCCATCAAAAGGAATATCACTAATCATGAGAGCAAGTGAAGATCCAAATAAAGCAGTCATCTCTGGCGTACAATCTTGATCTACTGATAAAACAGTATTGATTACTTGCACTTCGTTTCTAAAGCCATCTGCAAATAATGGTCTGATTGGTCTATCAATTAATCTTGCTGCTAATATTGCTTGTTCGGTAGGTCTTCCTTCTCTTTTTATAAAGCCTCCTGGTATTTTACCTACTGAGTAAAATTTCTCTTGATAGTTTATAGTTAAAGGAAAAAAATCTCCTGTAGTAACATTATTACTCATGACACACGCGGTTAAAATTGCTGTATCTTCATATCTTACTAATACTGCAGCATTTGCTTGTTTTGCATATTTTCCTGTCTCAACAACTATATTTCTACCTCTAAAATTTAATTTGAATATTTGTCTTTCCATACCTTCTCCTTCTATTTATAAAATTAAAGGCACCCAAAAGAGAGTGCCCACTTAAATACTATTTTCTTAAACCTAGTTTACTAACAATTGCACGATATCTTTTAACATCGGTCTTCAATAAATAGTTAAGCAAGCTTCTTCTCTTACCAACCATCATAAGTAGACCACGTTTTGAATGCTTGTCCTGTTTATTGTTTTTTAAATGTTCTGTTAAAGCATTAATACGTTCTGTTAATAAAGCAATTTGAACTTCAGGAGAACCTGTATCTTTTTCATCTCTTGCAAATTCACTAATAATTTTTGCTTTTGCTTCTTTTTTTAAAGCCATTGTATTTACCTCCTTTAATTTTTTTCACCTAATACCTAGAAACTTGTAAGAGGTACATAGTCCCAAGTAATAGGAACAATACTATAATAGTACTTTTTTTAATTTTTAGCAAGTACTTTTATGAAAATTAATCAGTAATTAAATAATTATCTCTAATTATTCTAAAGAATCTAGGTCCAGTTTTTATAACAAGTATTAACCCTATTATTATAGCAATATATCCCGGATAACCACTAGGGGTAGTACTAACACTCTCTGGTGTAAAAAAGTCGTGATATAATATAACCTGGGCACTTAATTGAAATTCATTGTCATTGTCAATAATCTCAGCACTATAATTACCACTACTAGTACTGTAATTGACTATTGCCACCCTATCCTCATTGCCATAAGTATCCCTACGATTTTGAATAGAACTAACATTTGCTTTGGTAGGTATAATATTTAATTTAAAGTTATAACTTCTTATTAGCATTACTCCTAATCCTACTAATACAACTCCTATTATACATAGTAGCATAACAGTGATACTTAATTTTTCTTTAGTATTTTCCACTTTCTCTACTTTTTTGTTCCCCATCTTACTCTCCTCCTACTATAAGTATAACATTAAATTTTTATAATTACAATAACTTTAAAATTTTTTCATGCATTTATCCTAACTTTTTTTCAATAATTTAACAACTTTATTATTTTCTATATTAGAAACTTGTAAAATACCTCTTTTTGATTGAGCATTTATATCCACATGAAATAATACTTCACTAGCAAAATCATTTTCATGTTTTTCTAATAATTTTAACCAATCTGGTGAAATCTT
>CASEAD010000161.1 GCA_949285775.1 uncultured bacterium | reverse complement strand
TTTATGTCTATTAAGAATTTAGGTGAGTTGGTAGATAGGTATGAGGAGATAGAGAAATTACTTGTTGTTAATGAGTAGTTTTTTTATTTATAGAGGGTTGTTGTATGTATATAGAATGGTTGTTATTAGTAATAATTTATAATATATAGATGAAGTAAAATAATTGATGTAAGTAATAATATATAAAAAGTGATAAAAAAGTGTTGACAAAAGGGGTAATTAATGATAAATTTGTTTGTATATTTTAAGAGGTGAGTAATGAGAAGTATGATTAAAGGGATTGATATTGTTAATTTTAATGTTTTATTTATAGTTTCTTTAGTTGTGTCTTTTTGCTTATTTCTTGGGTAACACTGTAATTTTATTATGGTGTTTTTTTGTTATTTGGAGGTGTATATGAATAATTTATCTATTGATGGGTTGCTTTTAAAGGTAGCAGAGTATGATGCTTCAGGGGTTAGTATGGTTAAGAAGGCTTATTCTTGTGCTTTTGATTTGCATAAGGGGCAAAAACGTCAGAGTGGAGAGGATTATATTATTCATCCTTTATCAGTAGCGTATATTTTAGCGGAAATGCATGCGGATAGGGATACTGTGTGTGCAGGGTTATTACATGATACTTTAGAGGATACTAGTTATACTAAAGAAGATGTTGCGAGTGATTTTAATAAGGATGTTGCTAATTTGGTTGATGGGGTTACGAAGATTAGTAAGATGAATTTTTCTTCTAAACAAGATCAGAATTATGCTAATACGAGGAAGATTATTACTAGTATTACAGAAGATGTAAGGATAGTTATTATTAAGTTGGCTGATAGGCTTCATAATATGAGGACTTTGCAGTATAAGTCAGAATTTAAGCAAAAAGAGAATGCTATGGAGACTATGGATATATTTGTTCCTCTTGCTTATTATATTGGGGCATATAGAATTAAAAGTGAGTTAGAGGATTTGTCTTTACAGTATTTGTATCCTGATATATATAGAAGAATTGAAGATAAGAAGTTAAGGATAGAAGATGATAGTAGGTATTGTTTAGAGTGTATGTTATATAATATAGAGAGTATATTAAAGGATAGGGATATTCCATATGAGATAAAGATTAGGACTAAGAATATATATGGGATATATAAGAGATTGAAACAAGGACATAAGTTAAATGATATTCATGATTTGTTGTCGTTAAAGGTAATGGTTGATAGTATTATGAATTGTTATCAGACTTTAGGGATAGTACATTCTAAATATCATCCTATTAATGATAAGTTTAAGGATTATATATTTAATCCAAAGACTAATATGTATAGGTCTTTACATACGACTGTTTTTGGAGAAGATGATAGATTGGTACAGATGCAGATTAGGACTTTTGATATGGATAAGATTGCTTCTTTTGGATTAACAGCGTATTGGGATATTAATAAGGGGGATGCTAGAGGGGTTATGCAAAAAGAGTTAAAAGAGAAATATCAATTTTTTGAATCTTTAGTGGAAATTAATAGTGTGTTTGCGGATAATCAAGAGTTTGTTAATCAGGTAAAGAGTGAAATACTATCTAATAAGATTTATGTATATACAACAAGGGGAGATATAATAGAGTTGCCAGTGGGGGCTACAGCGATAGATTTTGCTTATAAGATTCATCCGGATATAGGGAATACTATGATATATGCTATTGTTAATGATAAGGTGGTTAAAGCTGATTATATTTTACATAATAAGGATAGGGTAAAGATTGTTACTGATGTTTTGTCTTTTGGTCCTAGAAGGGAGTGGCTTGGTAAGGTAAAGACTACTAGGGCTAGGAGTATGATAAGGGATTTTTGTAATATTTAGGGTTTTTAATAATATAATTATGTGGTACAATATATATAGTTATGAGGTGATGATTAGTGGTAGAGTTAAAGAATATTACAAAGGTGTATGAGACTGATAGTTTGAAACAGGTGGCTTTAAATAAGATTAGTATTAAGTTTAGGAATTGTGAGTTTGTATCTATTTTGGGGCCATCAGGATCGGGTAAGACAACTTTATTAAATATTGTTGGTGGTTTGGATAAGTATACTAGTGGGGATTTGATTATTAATGGGGTTTCTACTAAGAAATATAAGGATAATGATTGGGATACTTATAGAAATCATAAGGTAGGATTTGTTTTTCAAAATTATAATTTGATATCTCATCAGAGTGTGCTTTCTAATGTTGAGTTAGCTTTAACTTTATCTGGAGTTAGTAAGGATGAGAGAAGAAAGAGGGCTATTAAGGTATTAAAGAAAGTTGGGCTTAGTGAACATATGGATAAGAGGCCTAATCAGTTATCTGGTGGTCAGATGCAGAGAGTGGCGATTGCTAGGGCTTTGGTTAATGATCCAGATATTTTACTTGCGGATGAACCTACGGGAGCTTTGGATACAAAGACTAGTGTTCAGATAATGAAGCTTTTAACAGAGATTGCTAGGGATAGGTTAGTTATAATGGTTACACATAATTCGGAACTTGCTAATGAATATTCTACGAGGATAGTTAAGATAATGGATGGGAAGATTGTTGATGATTCTAATGAGTTTGATGATATATAAGATGGTAAGAAGGGGAAGATTCATAAGAGTAAGAAGAATTATATGTCTTTTAAGACGGCGTTGGGGTTATCTTTTAATAATTTGCGTACGAAGAAGGCTAGGACTATATTGACGGCTTTTGCGGGTTCGATTGGTATTATTGGTATAGCTTTAATATTGTCTTTATCTAATGGTATTCAGGAATATATTAATAGAGTAGAAGAGGATACTTTGTCATCATATCCTATAACGATAGAGTCTTCTACTATAGATACTTCTAGTTTAGTTGAGTCTCTTACTTCAGAGAGTGGTGAGGTTGTAGAGCATGAGGATGATAGGGTGTATTCAAGGAATATAATGGGTGATTTATTTACGACAATGACTTCTCAGGTTCAGACTAATAATTTAAAAGAGTTTAAGGAATTTTTAGATAGTGATGATAGTAATATTAGTAATTATGTTAATGATATTCAATATGGTTATGATGTTACGATGAATTTATATAAGAGTGATACTACGGATGGGGTTGTTCAAGTTAATCCTACGACAATATTTGATGCTTTAGGTATGGGTAGTGATTATAGTAGTGTATATTCTAATATGATGAGTAGTTATAATGTATGGACAGAGTTAATGAATAATGATAGTTTACTTGAAAGTCAGTATGATGTAGTAGCGGGGAAGTGGCCTAGTAATTATAATGAGGTTGTATTAATTGTTAGTGAAAATAATGAGATAAGTGATTATACTTTATATACTTTGGGTATTTTATCACAAGATGAGTTGCAAGAGAAATTTAATATGATGGTTAATGGGGAAGAGATTAGTTTTGAGGAGACTAGTTATAGTTATGATGAGTTACTTAATTTAAAGTATAAGTTAGTATTAAATAGTGATTATTATGAAAAAGAAGGTAGTATTTGGATAGATAGATCAGATGATAGTGAATATATGAAAAATTTGGTAGATAATTCTTTGGAGATTAGTGTTGTTGGTATAATTAGACCTAATGAGGAGACGGTTACTACTTCTTCTGGTTTAATTGGTTATACTAATGAGTTAATGGAATATTTAATTAATAAGATAAATGAGAGTGATATAGTAAAAGAGCAGTTATCTAATAGTAATATTAATGTATTTACTGGTAGTGAGTTTAATACTGGTGATGAATTTGATATGAATAATTTAAGTTATGAAGAGAGAATGTATTTGAGTAGTTTGGATCAGACTGAGTTGGCAGAGTATATTAGAAGTTATACAGAGAATATGTCTACTACTTATGAGGATAATTTAGAGAAGTTAGGGATTGCTTCTTTGGATACTCCTAGTACTATTAATATATATCCTAAGGATTTTGATTCTAAAGAAGAGATAAAGAATATAATTTTAGAATATAACCAGATGCAGGAAGATAATGATATGGAAGAGAATGTTATTAATTATACTGATATGGTAGGGGTACTTATGTCATCTGTTACTAATATTGTTAATGTAATTAGTTATGTTTTAATAGCGTTTGTAGCAATTAGTTTAATTGTATCTAGTATTATGATAGGTATTATTACTTATATATCAGTTTTAGAGAGAACTAAAGAGATAGGTATATTAAGAGCGATAGGCGCTAGTAAGAAGGATATATCTAGGGTATTTAATGCTGAGACTGTAATAGAGGGAATGGTTGCTGGTGTTTTGGGGATAGTTATAACTATAATATTGAATATTCCTATAAATATAATTATTAAGAATGTTGTTAATATATCTAATATTTCTAAGTTACCAGTGTTGGGGGCTATTATATTGGTGATAATAAGTGTGGTATTAACTTTTATAGCGGGATTAATTCCCTCTAGGTTTGCTAGTAAGAAGGATCCTGTGGTAGCACTTAGGACAGAGTAGAGATTATGATTTTCATAGTCTTTTTTTTGTATAGATATAAGTTGTTTTGTGTAATATAATTACTTTTTAGTTAATAAAATGAATAAATATTGAATAAATTACTAGTTATCTATTGACAAAAGTGTTAAAAGCGGTTAGAATAGGCACCAATTTATACGACAGATATTGCTATGTTGTTGTGTAAATAAGTTAGGAGGTAGAGGTTAGTGAAAAACCGAAAAAAATCAATTAAGTTTTTGTTATTGTTTTTAGTTGTTTTGGTTGGCGCTATTCTGATTGGTGATTTGGCTGTTGCCCAAGAAGAATATGGTAAGATTAAAGTAACTAAGACTGCTACAAAGATTTATGATGGCGCTAGTGATAGCAATCTTGAATATGGTAGGCTTGCTGAAGTTAGTTTGCAAGTTGATGCTAATCCGTATACGGAGAGTTCTGTTGCTAATGGTAAGTTAGATATTGTAATAGTATTTGATGGCTCTGGTAGTATGGCATGGGGAGAGAACGGCGAATATGATTTTAGTACTACAGATAGAATAATATCTGCCAAAGAGGCTGCAACAGATTTTGCTGATACTTTAATGGACTCAACTGGTAATGTTCAAATTGGTATTGTTGAGTTTGGTAGTAGGGTTAAAAGTGTTCAAGAATTAACGAGTAATAAAGTTACTGTTACTAATTTTATTAATACTAGACTTAATGCAAACGGAGGTACGAATTTGCAAGCTGGTATTGAACGTGCTAATGAGTTATTAGATAACAATGGAAGAGAAGATGCTAAGAAAATTGTTATTATTTTAACTGATGGTGTACCAACTCGTTTTTTAGATGCGGTGGGTTCTGAAAGTGGTAATGGTCAGAATGATAATTCTGTTAGATGTTGTATTAGTAGTAATAATGGTAGAAGGTGTGATGAACGTGGATTTAAAAAACCATCAGAGGCTGCTAAGGAAGAACTTGATGAGTTAAAGGCAGAGTATACTGATGCTGATGTCTATACTATTACTTTTGGTAATGAAAGTGAAGCTGCTGATATATTAAGTGAGGTTAATCCAGAACAAGAAAGTCCTTTATATAAGAACTATGAGGCTTTAACTGGAAGTGAATTAAAGGATAAGTTTCAAGAGATAATTAATCAAACTAAGAATATTATTGGTAGTAATGCTGAAGTTATAGATGTTATTCCTATGGAATTTAGTTTAACTGATGAATCTAGAACTGATTTATTAGAACAAGGTGTAGAGATTATAGATAATGATGATGGTACTACTACTTTAAAATGGACTATTGGAGATATTTCTGCTAACAATTTAAAAGAGCTATCTTATGTTATATGTGCTAAAGATGAATATCATGGTAGTATGTATACTAATGAGAGTGCTATATTAAATGTAGTTGTTGAAGATAGTAATCCATATTATGAAAAAACTAATTTAGTATTATCTTTTGATAAAGAACAGCCAACAGTAGAAATACCTGCTATTGCTAATGATGATCATTATAGTGATAACGATAGTTATACTGGATATGGTCAAGAAGTAATAAATGGTACTACTATTCTTAATAATGATTTAGATAATAATATTTTGAAAGATAATGAAAATAATGCTTTATTAGAAGTTGATGTAGTTGACAGTATTGTTGTAAATGAAGATGTAAATACTGTAAAGGTTGATGATAATACTTATAGTATTTATAAAGATAGTACTTTACAAGGTACACTTGTAATGAATAATGACGGTACGTTTACATTTAGTCCAGAGGAAGGTATTGTTGGAGAGGTTACATTTAGTTATCATATTGATACTAGAGTTAACCCTTATAAAGAAACTAACATAGTTCATAGTAATGATGCTGTTGTTACATTATGTATTATGGATAGGGATAGAGTAAGTGTTAATGGTACTAAAACTTGGATTGATAATAATGATCAAGATGGTATTAGGCCAGATAGTATTACTGTTAGATTGTTTGCTAATGGAGAAGAAATTGATAGTGTTGTAGTAACAAGTAGTAATAACTGGGAATATGCATTTACTAATTTATATAAATATGAATTAGGACATGAAAATGATAGTAGTTATGAGATTGAATATACAGTAGTAGAAGACTCTGTAGAAGGGTATACTACAACTTATAGTGGATATGATACTATTAATACACATGAACCAGAATTAATTAATGAAGATGATGATGATCCTACTAATGATGGTAAATTAACTGTTACTAAGGTATGGGATGATAATAATAATCAAGATGGTATAAGATCTAGTGAGGTAGAAGTAACATTATACGCTAATGATAGTGTTGTTGATACTGTAAAATTAAATGAAAGTAATGATTGGACTTATACATTTGAAAATTTGGATAAATATGCTAATGGTAGTGAGATAGTTTATTCTATTAAAGAAGTTAGTGTTGAGGGCTATACATCTGATATTACGGGAAGTGTAAGTGAAGGATTTACTGTTACAAATACACATGAACCAGAATTAATTAATGAAGATGACGACGATCCTACTAATGATGGTAAGTTAGTTGTTACTAAAGTATGGGATGATAATAGTAATCAAGATGGTATTAGAGCAGAGAGTATTACTATTAGGTTACTTGCTAATGGAGAAGAATTTAGGACTGTTGTTCTAGATGAGAGTAATGATTGGACTTATACATTTGAAGGATTATATAAATATGCTAATGGTAGTGAGATAGAATATACTATTGAAGAAGTTAGTGTTACAGGATATACTAGTTATATTACGGGAAGTGTAGGTGCTGGATATACTGTTACTAATACACATGAACCTGAAAAAATTAATGAAGAAGATGACGATCCTACTAATGATGGTAAGTTGATTGTTACTAAGGTATGGGAAGATGA
>CASEAD010000160.1 GCA_949285775.1 uncultured bacterium | reverse complement strand
CAATACTACCAACTCCACAATATAAATCTAACACCTTAGACCCCTTAATTATACTCTCCTTAACACATTCATACAACTTCTCTGCTACTTCTAAATTAACCTGAAAAAACGCTTCTGAAGAAACTACAAATCTATATTTACCTAACTTAATTCTTATATTATCTCTTCCATAAATTTTCTTATCATTAACATATACAGAACAAACACATCCCTTAAATATATTAACATCTATATCTTCAACACTACCATAAAACACCACCATTACCCCATCTAAAGAATCCCTTAACATAATTCTATCTACATTACCTAAATATATATTATCCCTAATAATAGAAATAATATCATTCATACTATCACTAATAAGCAAACAATCATCTACCTCTACAAAATTATTACTACTACCCTCAAAAAAACCTATCTTCCCATCCTTAACCTGAAATATAATCTTATTCCTATACCCAAAATTCTTACTTCCAAATATCATAGGACTAATATCTATATTACAATACTTTCTAAATATATCTATAACCTTATCCTTCTTATATTCTAATTGCTTATTATAACTAAGCCCCATTATCTGACAACCACCACATCTATCATAATAAGGACACTTAACTATAATTCTATCATCACTATATTTAATAAAACTATCTATATTACCCCTATAATAATTACCATAATCTACTATATCCCTAACCCTAACAACATCTCCTATTATAGTCTTAGAAACAAATATAACCTTACCATCAATCTTACCTATACCATCCCCATTATGATTTAAATTAATAATATCTATATCCATCTTACCACATCCAATTACCATTAGTATATCATTATTCTAAATATTTTAAAATAGATAAGCATAAATTTAAATGAGGGATGTCTATGAAAAATGTCATTAACTATTATTACAACTTAAATCCAAATAAAATATCCAAAATATTTAACTATTACTACTTCTATTTAAATAACGAACTATATTATTTCGTAATATATACAAGAAAACAAGAAGATATAGAATCTATCTATACCTTTAACCAAGACCTAATAAAAAATAATATTCTTATCAATGAAATAATAAATAACAAAAACAACTCTATAATAACTATAGTAAATAAAATACCCTATATCCTAATAAAAGTCCAAATTAACCAAAATAAAGATATAACCTTATCAGAAATTAATTACCTATCTAATATAAAACTAAAATACCCAACTAACCTAATGCGATCTAATTGGGCTAACTTATGGATAAATAAAATAGATTATCTAGAATATCTTACCAATCAAAACTCACAAAAATATCCCCTTATCACCAATAGCTTTAACTACTTTGTAGGCCTAGCAGAAAACGCCATTAGCTACCTCAACAGCACTATATCTAACCCAACCCCAGAAAGAACTGACATTGGCGTAATATCCCATGATACCATACTAATAACCGATAGTATCTATTCAATATATGACCCACTAAATATAATAATTGATCACCCATCAAGAGACGTTGCCGAATATATAAAAATATCTTTCTTCAAAGATAACTATAAAATATTTGACGAATTAGACGAATACTTTAAACATAATTACTTTTCATTCTATGGCATAAACCTATTAATCGCAAGAGTATTATATCCAAGTTTCTACTTTGAATTATACGATAGTATAATGAAAAAAGAAAAAAACGAAAGTGAACTTTTAAAAATAACTTCTAGAATAAATGAATACGAAAATTACCTTAAAGAAATATTCAACTATTTTCATAAATATTACAACATAAAAGACATAAATTGGTTAAAAAAAGATGAAGTTAATCTTCACCTATAACCTTAACAACCTCTTCAATCTCTTGCGTCAAAGCTTCCTCCACAACATTTTCTAATGTAACATTAGCCATAGGACACCCTGCACACACACCCCTTAAAGAAACATAAGCAACCCCATCTTCATATCTATTTAAAATAACATCTCCACCCTCATCTTGTAAATAAGGCCTAATCTTTGATAAAACTTCTTCAATTCTTTTCTCAACATTCTCTTTACTCATCTCTGATCACCAATATTATTATATATAAAATTATATATTTTTACAACAAAAACATTTAAAAACACTATAAAAAGTGTTATAATTTAACGTAAGTGGTGATAATAATGAATCAAATAAAAGAAAAAGATATCATAAAAGTAAAAATAACAGGTATTCAAAAATATGGTGCCTTTGCAACATTAAATAACGACTATAATGGACTAATCCACATATCCGAAATATCATATGGATTTGTAAAAAGTATAAATGATTTTGTAAATGTTGGAGATAATATATATGCCGAAGTAGTAGATATTGATGATACCTCTAAACAAATGAAATTAAGTATAAAAGATATCGATTATAAAAGAAGTGGCGAAAAATTAAAAAGAATGGCTGAAACAAAAAATGGATTTGAACCTTTAAAAAACAACCTTGAACCCTGGATAAATCAAAAAATCAAAGAAATAACAGATAAATTTTAAAAAAAGCTTGACAAAACATCTGCCTAAATGGTATATTATTTACTGTCAAGAGAAACGGGCGATTAGCTCAGTTGGTTAGAGCACTTGCCTTACAAGCAAGGGGTCATAGGTTCGAGTCCTATATCGCCCACCATTTTATGTGCCGAAATAGCTCAATTGGTAGAGCAACTGACTTGTAATCAGTAGGTTACGGGTTCAATTCCTGTTTTCGGCACCATCTTTTTTTTGGAAGGGTAGCGAAGTGGCTAAACGCGGCAGACTGTAAATCTGTTCCTTCGGGTTCGATGGTTCGAATCCATCCCCTTCCACCACTATATATTAAATAAGTGTATAATTGCCTCGTAGCCAAGCGGTAAGGCACCACACTTT
>CASEAD010000159.1 GCA_949285775.1 uncultured bacterium | reverse complement strand
CAGGAAATTCTACTCTTCTTAGACTAGTACAATTATTGAATGCCATAGTTCCAATTGTTTTAAGGCCAGTTCCTAAATCTACATATTTTAGTTCGTGGCACATTTCGAATGCACCGGAATCTATATATGTTACTGTATCTGGAAGGACTATGCCTTGCATTTCCATGCCTCCGAAAGCGTAATCTGATATACCAACGACGGTTTGCCCATTTATTTGTTCAGGAACTACAATAACATCTCCTTCATATGAACAACCTGTAATAGATACACCACCTTCAACTGATTCAACTCTAAACATTGATTCATCTGTTACGGGGAAAGTTGAAAGATTTTCTTGGGTTACTTCAACAGATGAATTATTATTTGATGTATTGTTATTATTATTGTTGCTGTTATTGCTATCTTCTTGGTTGTTTTGACAACCTGCCACTATAAATAAAGTGGATAGGATAAATAAAGTAATTATTGATTTTTTAAACATATTTCTACTCCTTCTAAATATTATTTTAATAATTACGATATGGTACATCGTATTCAATACAATCTGCTTCGACTGCGGAACCGGCAGGTGTTACTATTACGGCGTTAGGGCAAGATCCAGTGGCTATAATTCCAGCAGGCAGTGTTGTGACACTTGCGGGAACTATTACTTCAGTTAATGAATCACAACTGCTAAATGCTAAACCATAAAATGTTGTCATTCCTTCGGGAAACTCTACTCTCATTAAACTTGTGCAATTACTGAAAGCAAACGCTCCAATAGTTTTAAGACCAGTACCTAAGTCTACATATTTTAGTTCGTGGCACATGTCGAATGCTCCAACACCTATATGTGTTACTGTATCTGGGAGAACTATACCTTGTATTTCGGTGTTCATAAAAGCATAATCAGATATTTCAACTACGGTCTGTCCGTTTATTTGTTCAGGAACTACAATAACATCTCTTTCATATGAACAACCTGTAATAGATACACCACCTTCAACTGGTTCAGTAGTGAACATTGATTCATCTGTTACAGGGAAAGTTGAAAGATTTTCTTGGGTTACTTCAACAGATGAATTATTATTTGATGTATTGTTATTATTATTGTTGTTATTATTGTTATCTTCTTGGTTGTTTTGACAACCTACCACTATAAATAAAGTGGATAGGATAAATAAAGTGATTATTGATTTTTTAAACATATTTCTACTCCTTCTAAATATTATTTTACAATTTATAGAGTTGTATACTCCTTTCTTTTACTCTATTATATTGCAATTATATTGTAGCATATATTTTATTATATATTGATATAAATGATTAGTTATTTACATATTTTGTACATATTATGTGCAAAGTTAAATAATTATAGTTATTAACAAGAAGATTATATTTATTAATAGGATTTATTTTTTTGAGATGTTTTGGTATAATATTTAATATTAGTTTTTAAGAAGAGGAAAGGTGATTAGTATGAGTGTTAAGATAGAGAGATTAGAGCATAAGTTTGTGATAGAGATTAGTAATATTCTTAAGGAAGAGGTTAAGGATAAGAGTATTGATTTTGTTACAGTAATGGATGTGAGGATTACTAATGATTTGTCTTTTGCTAAGGTATATGTTACTGTTTTGGATGATAGTAAGAGGGATGAGGTTATGAAGGCTTTGAGGAAGGCTAGTAAGTTTATTGAAAGAGAGTTATGTAAGAGGGTAGAGATTAGGAAGATGCCTGAGTTATCTTTTGTTTATGATACTTCTATCGAGTATGGAAATAAAATAGATGATATAATTGAAGAAATTAGTGGGGGAGATAGTAATGAATAGTGAGGTTGTATTTGATAATATAATTAGTAGTATTGAGAGTGCTAAGAGGGTATTAATATTAACTCATGAGTCTCCAGATGGGGATGCAGTTGGTAGTAGTTTGGGGATGTATATTGCTCTTCGTGGGTTAAAGAAAGATGTGGATGTTGTTATTGATGAATATTCGTGGGTATTTAATTTTTTACCATATATAGATGAGGTTAAGAGGGAAGCTAGTGGGGAGTATGATTTGGTTATTGTGCTTGATTGTGCTACTAGGAAGAGGTTGTATGATCCTAGTGGGATAGTTGATAAGAGTAGGTTAGTTATTTCTATAGATCATCATGCTAGTAATAATTATTTTGCTGATTATAATTATGTTGAGGGTAATAGTCCGGCGGCTAGTCAGGTTATAATAAAGGTACTTAAGCGTTTGGGGGTTAGTCTTACTAAAGAGATATGTGAGTGTTTAATTGCGGGTATTATTACAGATACTGGTGGTTTTAGGTTTTCTACTGTTAATGATGATACTTTTGAATTTGCTGCTAAGATATTAGATTTGGGGGTTAATATTAGTGATATATATATTAGGGTATTTCAGACTAAGTCTAAGGCACAGTTTAGGTTAGGACAGATTGCTAATAGTAGGTTAGAACTTTTATATAAGGATAAGATAGCTTTTACATATATTACTTTGGCTGATGAGAAGAAGTGTAAGGCTTTAAAGGGGGATCATGAAGGTATTGTTAATGTTGGTCAGAGTATTGAGGGAGTAGAGGTATCAGTTTTTCTTCATGAGTGTGATAAGGGATTTAAGGTTAGTTTGCGATCTAATAATAGTATTGATGTGGCTCGTATTGCTGAGTTGTTTGGTGGTGGGGGGCATGTTAATGCTTCTGGTTGTTTGATAGAGGATAGTTTGGATAATGTTAAGAATATGGTTATTAAAGAAGTTAAGAGGGCTTTATGAATGGGGTGTTAGTGGTAGATAAGGGTGTTGGTTATACTAGTAGGGATGTTGTTAATGTTGTATCAAGATGTTTGGGAACTAAGAAGATAGGTCATACGGGTACTTTAGATCCTTTAGCGAGTGGGGTATTGGTGTTATGTATAGGTAAGGCTTTGAAGGTATCTGATTTGATTACTAGTTATGATAAGGAGTATATTGCTAAGGTAAGGCTTGGGTATGAGACTGATACTTTAGATAGTGAAGGGGATATAATTAAAAGTAGTGATAAGTTTGTTAGTGATGAAGATATTAGGAAAGTTTTATTAGAGTTTGTTGGTAATATTAAGCAAGAGGTTCCTAAGTATTCTGCTGTTAAGGTTAATGGTAAGAGGTTATATGAATATGCTAGGAATGGTATTGATGTGGAGTTACCTATTAGGGATGTGTGTATATATGAATTAGAGTTAGTTAGTGATATTGAGATGATAGATGGTTATAAGGAATTTTCTATTAGGTGTAAAGTTAGTAAGGGTACTTATATTAGGAGTTTAGTTAGAGATATTGGGGTTAGGTTAGGTAGTTATGCTACGATGGTTGGTTTGAGAAGGATTTGTCAGGGAAAGTTTAATATTAAGGATGCTTATACTATTGATGATATTAGTAAGGGTAATTATAAGGTTATGGATATTAAAGATGTGCTTGATATGAGGAAGGTTATTGTAGATAGAGATATGGAATTTAAGGTAAGGAATGGGTGTGTGTTAGATAAGTTTTTTGATGATGATAGGGTTATGGTTATTAATGAAGATGGTAATTTAATTGCAATATATGAGCAAGATAAGGATAAGGTTAGGCCTTATAAGGTTTTTGTTTAATAATATAGAAAGAGGGTATGCTTATGTTTGAGAATTTGAGTGATAGGTTACAGAAGGTAATGCATAAGATAAAGGGATATGGAAAGATAACTGAGGATAATATTAATGAGATGTTAAGGGAGATTAGGTTATCTTTGTTAGAGGCTGATGTTAATTATAAGGTAGTTAAGGAGTTTACTAATACTGTTAAGGAAAAAGCTTTAGGTAGTGATGTTAATAGTAAATTATCTCCTGGAGAAGAGTTTGTTAGGATAGTTAGAGATGAACTTACGGAGTTATTGGGTGGAGATAGTGCTTCGTTAGAGGTATCTAAGAAGCCTACTATTGCTATGTTGGTTGGTTTGCAGGGATCTGGTAAGACTACTACAATAGGGAAACTTGCTAATTATTTAAGAAAGCACCATAAGAAGAAACCTTTGTTAGTTGCGTGTGATATTTATAGGCCGGCAGCAATTCAGCAGTTGGAGACTATAGGTAAAGAACTGGGGATAGAGGTATTTTCTTTAGGTAAGGAAGATCCGGTTAAAATAACTAGGGATGCTTTAGAATATGCTAGTGATAATGGATATGATTATATACTAATAGATACTGCAGGTAGGTTACAGATTGATGAGAAGTTGATGGAGGAGTTAGTTAATATAGAAAATGAAGTTCATCCGGATGAGGTATTATTGGTAATTGATGCAATGATGGGGCAAGATGCGATTAATGTTATTACGGGATTTAATGATAAGTTATCTTTAACTGGAGTTATTTTGACTAAGTTAGATGGTGATACTAGGGGTGGTGTTGCTTTATCAGTAAGGCATTTGACGAATATTCCTATTAAGTTTATTGGTATTAGTGAGAAAATGGATGGTTTAAGTGAATTTCATCCTGATAGGATGGCTAGTAGGATACTTGGAATGGGAGATATTTTATCTATTGTTGAGAAGGTTGAGAGCGAGATTGATATTAATGAGGAAGATGCTTCTAAGTTAATGAAGAAGATGAGTAAGGGTACTTTTGATTTGGAAGATTTTTTATCTCAGTTAAAGCAAATAAAGAAGTTAGGGCCTTTGGAGAACATTCTTAAGCTTTTGCCTGGCG
This sequence comes from uncultured bacterium, assembly GCA_949285775.1. GTDB lineage: Bacteria > Bacillota_I > Bacilli_A > RF39 > UBA660 > RUG11198. The sequence continues at coordinate 261 of CASEAD010000159.1, read as the reverse complement.
CTAAGAAGATGGGGCTTGGTAATGTTAAGATAGATCCTAAGAAGATGATGCATACGGAGGCTATTATTTTATCGATGACTCCTTATGAAAGATCTCATCCTGAGGTGTTGAAAGCATCTCGAAAACAGAGGATTGCGAAGGGGAGTGGTACTACGGTAGCGGAGGTTAATCAGTTACTTAATCAGTTTGAAGAGATGAAGAAGATGATGAAGATGATGAGTAAGGGTAATTTTAAGTTTCCTGGTATGTAAAAAAAATAAT
>CASEAD010000158.1 GCA_949285775.1 uncultured bacterium | reverse complement strand
ATTATACTTTAAATCAAATTGTAGATTTGGCGGATAGAATAGATTATTTTGATGATTTTAAAAATAGATCATGGGATAATATGGTAGTTAATTATGAACGTATTGAGGATAATAATAGTATATATGTATATTTACTTTCTTATATTAAATTTTTAGCCAGAGAAATAGATGAATATTATATTAATTCTTATCATGCAAAGATGCTAAATATTAAGTATACTAGTATATTTGAATATTTAATATATGTTATGATGAGGATTGATGATATTGTTAATGACTATATTAAAGAAAACGAAATGCCATATCCTAGGAACATTATAAATAATTTAGGACAAAAAAATAGTAACATAATTAACGATAACATACTAGAATTAAATAGTATTATTAATTTTTTGCTTAATGTTAAAACTGGTATTATAAATTTATCGCTTAATATTAAAGGATATGAGCCTAAAGAAGGGGATGATTCTTATAGAGAAATAGAGTCTACTACTGAAGACAAAGTAGATATAGTAAGTAAAGCAGATGATTTATTAAGTTTATTAGATGTATCTGATGAAGAAATAAAAGTTAGAAGAGAAGAATATACTAGAACACGTGATTTTAAAACAATTAATTTGGGTGAATATCTAAGTAAGAAGAGAGGAGTATCACTATTAAGAAAGAAAAATAGTCAATAGTGTATTTCTTTTTTCTAAATATTTAAAAGATAAATTATAATCGATATTTAATAAGTATTAAAAAGATTAATGAATTAGAAATAAAATATAATTAATTAGATGTAAAATATTGTATTAATATTCTAAAGTACTTGCATTTATCTATAAATTATGTATAATAGTATGTGGTTTTCATTAAAGGGGGATATTATAATGAATAAAGAACAACAAATAACTAAAAATAATACATTATTAAATAATTTAAATAAAGCTAAAAAGACATTAAAAAAGTATAAAAGTGAATATAAGCTTAATAAACTAGATATAATAAATCACATTTTATGTTATATTGGTATATTATTATTAGGAAGTCCATTTTTTTGTGTTTTGAATGTTATTGTTTCATTAAATATCTTTATTCCTATTATTTTAATATATTTAACTCTTTCATTTATTATAAGTTCATTATTCTTTGGGGGAACAGTAATTGGCAAATTTATTAAAAAGAAATATTATAAGGATAAAATTCAATCTATATCAAGAAAAATATCTAAGATTGAGAGAGATTTAAACACAGTTAAGGATAAGAAACATTCTAACAATAATAATCAAAATCATAACCAAGGAATACCTCCTATTAATAGGGATTATTATTTTACACCAACTGATAAGTCTAAAAAAATAAAATCTAAGGAACCTTCATTTAAAATAATTCTTTAAAAAGATCACTATTTTATAAATTTAGTGATCTTTTTTTTAATTTAAAAAATGATATTGTACTGTAAATAGCAAGCCATAATGCCATTAAAATGGTTATTGCTTCGCCAGTTACAAAGATAACTATTCCAATTATAGTAGATAATATACATTGAATGTTTAAATTTATTAATTTTGTTTGTAATAGTATAAATAGTAATAGTACTAAAAGTAAGTTAATAATATCAAAAATAGACAACCCATTTAAAAGTATTTCTAATATAACTATAAACGCTATTAAGGAAATATAGATTGTACCTAATCTATTTATTATTTTTTGTTGTATATTCATATATTTTCCTCCTTTTGTTGATTATACCTTATTTATTTTATATTGTAAAGGTTATTATTTAAGATTTTGTTTAGAGGGTATCTATTTAGTTAATTAAAATAAATTTCTATATTTTTATGCTATTCTTATAATAAGAGGTGAGTTAAATGAATGAAGAAAGAAAATTATTTAATGATTTAAAAAAATTACCAATATCTAATTTAGTTATAATAATTCTAAATGATAAATATGGTTTTGCTTTAAGAAAATGTGCCGAAGCTGAATTAAGGAAAAGAATTAAACACTTAGGATATCCTTATGGTGATCTATTACATAAAGAGAATTTAGTAATTAAAGAAAGGGGACTAGATATTAATAATTATTTAATTAGAAATAATCCTGATATGCAACAACTTATGGAAGTTTATTTTTCATATTGTTATAACCTTCCTTTTGAAGAAAAATTACTTTTATTTAGTGAGTATCATCTTTGTAATGATATGACTTTTTGTGCTAGATTTTTTGATAAAGTTTGTGATAAAGAAATTAAAAATTTAAATAGAAGATTAAATAATATTTATTTTAAAGATGATCTTTTACATTTATATATGAAGGCTTTAATAAAAAGAAAAAGTGATATATATATTAATAAATTATTTTATTATAAAGGTATAGATAAACTAGAATATAATGAAGCATTTCAATTTTTAGATGATGAATTGTTATTAGAACCTTTATCTAATGTAACAGATGAAGAACTTGCTAATATAAATACTTCTAAAATAACCATGATTAAATATGTTATCCTTGAAATGTTAAATGAAAGTTTATTAGATGCTGATATATTTCAAGATTTATACGGTTTAAAGAAAGTTATTGAAGATAGCAATAGATTAAATATGCAGAAAAAAATATTATATAATCAAGTAAAAAATGGATATAAAGTAGACTATAATTCTGATACTATGAAAAAGACTTTAAAGAAAGTTAAAGATAGTATTAATTTTTAAAGTAAGTAAATAAACCTTAATTTATGTATTATTTCTTATTTAGATAATGTTTTTGCTTTTTGGTATTATAATTTACTCTTTACTTTAATTAAATGCTATGATATATTTAGTATATAAAGTAGGCGATATATATGATAGAAATTTTTAAAAAAAGAGAAAATACTTTAATTAAAAGTACTGAATATATTAAAGATTCTTGGATTAATATAGTTAATCCAACTGAAGAAGAAACTAGTAAAATATCAGAAGTATGTAATGTTAATTCATCATATCTTTTACAAGTATTAGTAGAAAAAGAATTACCAAGAGTAAAAAAGATTGAAGGAGGATTATTGGTTGTTATTAATATTCCTTATATGAAAGATAAAAGTATCAAAAATAAGTATATTACATATCCTTTAGGAATTATTTTATGCGACTCTGGATATATATTAACTGTTTCTTTAGTAGAACATGAACTATTGAATAAATTTAAAGAAAATGAGGTAGAAGATTTTGACGCTACTAAGAGAGAAAGGTTTTTAATACAAATACTTTTTAATTCTGCAAGATCTTATTTATATACTTTAGATTCTTTGGAAGAAGATATTCAAAAGGTTGAGAAAAATACTTATCATTCGACTAGTAATAAACAATTACTTAATTTTTTAAATATTCAAAAATCACTTGTATATTTTATTACTTCTTTAAGTGCTAATGGTATTGTTTTAGAGAAATTACAAAAAGAAGATTTAATAAGTTTAAACAAAGAGGAAAAGATGTTGTTAGAAGATGCTATTATTGAAAATAAACAGAGTATTGAAAATAGTATGATAACTAGAGAAATATTATCTTCTACTATTGATGCTTATGGTACTATAATATCTAATAATTTAAATGTTATAATGAAATTTTTAACAGGTATTACAATAGTTTTTTCAGTACCTACTATGATAGCGTCTTTTCTAGGAATGAATGTACCTTTGGGTGTGTTATCAGAGAGTAATTTATCTTTTTTATTCATATGTGTTATATCTTTAATAGTTTCTTTTCTTTTAGCATATTGGTTAAAGAAGAAGAATATGCTTTAGATATAAATAGTTAGATTAGTTTTAAATATTATATTTAATGTAATATTTATTATCATATTTTATTTTAATTTATATATAATATTACTAGTGGAGGTGGGTAATGAATAAAAAGATGATTTTAACTTTGGGTGTGGCAATTATTTTAGTAGTAGTTATTTTTAGTGGAGTAATTATTAATAATTTTAAGGAAAATAATGAGGTAAATAAGATAGTAGCAACTGTTTTGGAAGTATCTGGAGATAATTTAACTGTTCGTGATAGTAATGATGTTATTTATACTTTTATTGCGGAAGATATTTCTACTATTTCTGGAGATGTTGTTGAGCTTGAATTTGTTGGTTATTTAGATAAAGATAAGAGTATACAAGATAATAAGATTATAAATTATTCTATTTTAGAGAGTTTTAATGATAATAGTAGTGTTCCTTCTGAATGGTTAGATGGTGGTATTTTTAGTGATTATTATGATCTTGCTTATGATAAGTTACAGACTATGTCAATGAGTGAGAAAATAGCACAGATATTATTAGTAAGGTACCCTGATGAGAATCAAGTTAGTATTTTAGAAAATTATCAATTTGGGGGATATGTTTTCTTTGCAAAAGACTTTAGTAATAAGACTAAATCAGAGGTACAAAGTATGATTAATTCTCTACAAGATGTATCTAAAATTCCTATTTTAACTGCTGTTGATGAAGAGGGTGGGGAAGTAGTAAGGGTTAGTAGTAATCCTAATCTTGCTAGTGAAAGATTTAAATCACCTAGTGAATTATATAAATTAGGAGGATTTGACTTAATTAAGGAAGATACTATAAAAAAGAGTAATTTATTAAATGAATTAGGAATTAATTTAAATTTAGCACCGGTTGTTGATGTTTCTACTGATTCTAGTGACTATATGTATTCAAGAGCGTTAGGTGAGGGGACAGAGTTAACTTCTGTTTATGCTAAAACGGTTATTGAGGCTAGTAAGGGTTTGGGGGTATCTTATACTTTAAAACATTTTCCGGGATATGGTAATAACGCTGATACTCATTATGGTACTTCTGTAGATAATCGTACTTACGAGGATATTTCTTCAAATGATTTACCACCATTTAAAGCAGGTATTGATGCTCAAGCAGAGGCGGTATTAGTAAGTCATAATATTGTTTCTAGTATTGATGCGGATAATCCGGCTTCACTTTCTATAGATATTCATAATTTACTTAGAGATGATCTTGATTTTACTGGTATTATTATTACAGATGATTTGGCAATGGGGTCTGTATCTACTATTGATGACGCTCCAGTGGAGGCTATTTTAGCGGGTAATGATTTAATTATAACAACTGATTATGAGGGTACTATTAATTCGATAAAGACTGCTATTAATAATCAGACTATAGATGAAAGTTTAATTGATAAATTAGCCTTTAGAGTATTAGCGTGGAAATATTATAAAGGATTAATGTTTGAAAACCAGAAATAAATATTCTGGCTTTTTAATTATAAATATTATATTCTTTTAATAATTGGAAATTATTTTATCTTCAATAATTTTTATATTATTTTTTATTCTTTCATCATCAGGATCTTTTTTATTAGCGATTACCGTGTAATATAATGCTTCTTTTAATTTACCAACTCTGTCATAACAAACTCCTAAAATATCATATATGGTTGCATCCCAACAAAATGTTTCATTGATATAACTTTTGTATTTATCCTTAATTTCTAAAGCTTTTTCTAAATATATAATAGCATTTTCATAATTATTTAAATTATATTCTAATATGCCATATTCTACATAAGGTTCTCTTAAATATGGTGTTTCATTTATAGCGCGTTCTAACCATATTTTAGCTTGTATATTATTATTTAGTGCTTTATAACTTCTAGAGATAAATCGCATAGAGGCACTTCTTTCATCTTTCCAGGTTGCTTTATCTAAGGTAAGATATTTTTCTAATGTATCGATACATTTTTGCCAGTTTCCATAATACATATATTCTCTTCCTAAATAGTGCATATTTCTGTCATCTTCGGGGTCTTCTTTTACTGATAATTCTAATAATGGTAAATATGAAGATCTGCTTTTTGTTCTATCTGGGTAATGATCTAATATAATACTTTCTATTAATGTTTTCTTTTCTTTATCCTTACCAATATATCTTAATATTTCATGTACGGGATGATACCATTCATAATCCAAGGTATGCATTTTTTCATAATAAAAGCTTACTGTGGGATTATTATATTTATCAAAGGCCCAATTATAATTATAGGTAGCTTGTGTGGTATCCTCTGTCCAAAAACGTTCTAATTCTTCGCGCCAACCTTTTCTAAATACTTCATCTAAATCAACACATACACATATATCAGTATCTCTTGGTAGTAATTTTAGGCTTTCATTTCTAGCAACATCAAAACGCCAAGGGATTATTTCTTTTACTAATACATTTACATTATGACTTTTTAGTTTTTCTACGGTTTTATCTGTAGATCCTGTATCTAAGACGTATAATTCATCAGCTTCTTTAACTGATTCGTACCATCTATCTACAAATTTCTCTTCGTTTTTACTTATAGCGTATACACATACTTTATATTTTTTCATTTTATCACCATTATAATTTATGCATATTAAAAAAAGAATATTATATAATACTCCTAGTTTAATTTTTTAATCTATTAAATTTATCTTGTATTTTCTTTCTTCTTTCTATTTCATCTTGGGTATTTATTTTATATTCTTTTCCGTTAAAAGTAAGGATATTACCTTCTTTGATATTGTCTGGTAAGTATTTAATATTTACTTCAATTATTTTTTTGGTAATTGTATCTTCTATTATTGCTATGTTATTTTCTATTCTATCTATTATGTACATAAATTTACTCTCCATTTGTATCAGTTGTGTAGTTTTCTACTTTTATATTGTTACCATCACTAGTCATGATAATTGTTCCTAATTCATCAGTTCTATATATACTAGCATTAATGTTATTTAATTTATTTATTACTATATTATCAGGGTGTCCATAAGAATTATTAATTCCTACAGATATAACAGCGTATTGTGGATTAACTTTATTTAAAAATTCATCGGAAGTAGAATATTTAGATCCATGGTGTCCTACTTTTAATACAGTAGATTCTATGTCACTATTAAGTATTTTATTTTCAACTTCTTCTGTAGCGTCTCCCATAAATAGAAAACTGGTATTACCAAATGTTACTTTTAAAACAATAGATGAATTATTTAAATCTTCTTCGTCATTACCCGTGTAAATTACTTTGATAGTAGCGCTTCCCAAGTTTAATGTATCATTTATTTTAGGTACTGTAATAGTTAAATTTTTGTTTAAGGCAGTATCTAATACATCTTCAAAGGTTTTGGTTGTTGTAATTACATCGGGCATATATATATAATTTATTTTAAAATTATTGATAATATTATCTAATCCTCCTATATGATCTTCATGGGGGTGAGTTCCTACTACATATTTAAAGTCAGTTATATTTAAATTTTTAAAATAATTGACTAATTTATCTCCATCTTCATTATTTCCTGCATCTATAAGCATATTTTCTGATTCATTTTGAATTAATATACTATCTGCTTGTCCTACATCAATGAATGTTACTTTTAATTGGCTAGAAACAATATTGTTATTTATGCTGTAAGTGTCTTGAATACTATTTAAACATAATCCACATATTAGGACTGCTATAGTTATTAATATAGTTTTTATATTTTTACTTTTTCTTTTTCTTTTCATTTTATCCTCCTTATCTTTAATAATTGTATCATTATTTTGGATTTTAGGGAATAATATTATAGAGTTATTTTATATATAATTAAATAT
>CASEAD010000157.1 GCA_949285775.1 uncultured bacterium | reverse complement strand
CAAATCACCCGTCGTAACAGTAACTATTTGCTTATCATACATAATTAACTTATTATTATCCAAACTCTCACCATTAGCATCAGTAAGAGTACCATCTCTATTCATGGTAAACACAACAGATTCTGCAGTATCATAACCCTCAGGCGCTACCGTCTCTACTAAATAATAAGTTCCAGCACCTAACCCAGTAACAGTATGTGGTTCATCTTCAGAAACCCAAGTAGCAGCCGAACCATCAGCCAATGTAACAACCGTACAATTACCAAAATCATCAACAGACATAGCAAGATTACCATTATCATCAATATGTGACTCACAAATACTCAAAGTAGCACCAGGAACCTCCTTACTAGTACTAATATCCTGCTTACTAATTGTCATACCAGTAAGCGAATTATTAATAACAATAGTATTATCACTTACACTATTACCACCTACCTCAACAGTACCATCAGCATTGATAAAAAACTCCGTCGAAGTAGTCGCTGCAACATAACCATTAGGAGCTACCTCTTCTACCAAATAATATGTTTTTCCCGTCTCTAAACCTGTCCAAGTTCTAGCAATATCAGAAGAAGTCCATCTTAAACCAATAGTTCTAGTATCACTTTCACTATCATAAGAACAATTAGAAACAACACTATCATTTTCTTCTAATTCAGTAGTATACGAAGGACACATAACACCCTTTTGTTCAAGAGTAACAACAGTACAATCCCCATTTTCATCAGGAGCATCAGAACATATCTTCAATATCGCACCAGGAACCTCATTATCTCCTGTAACATCTCTCTTACTAATAGTCACACTTGTCCTATTATTAATTTTTGTAACAGTTAAATTACCACCACTTTGAACAATCATAGTATATTGATCACTTTCTTCACAATATTCAGCACCAATAGCCTCTCCATCACTACCAACACAAGTAGCAGGATTAGAATTTGTTTTAATACATAAACTAGTATCATTATTATAAGTATATCCCTCTTCACATGAATAATTAGGAGTTGAAGTAGAAGTAGTATAACATTTGTTATCAGTACCAGATAATTCCCCAGATGTACATGTTGCCGTTGAAGGAACAGTAACATTAGGATCCGTATCACTAATACAAACAGCACTATCAGTAGCACTCAAAGTATAACCCGCTTCACAAGTATTAACAGGATCAGCAACATCAATTTTTTCACAACGCGCCAATTCCTCATTCCAACTAAATTCATTAGGACAACTTCTCGTAGGAGTAGCACTATCAGTAGTTATACAAGAACTTCCAGATAACTCACCATTAGAACTACATGTATAGTACGCACCACAATAATTAAGATCCACAGAAGTCCCATCACTTTTCAAACAAGTAGATGAAGTAGTATCATCTGGCTCATAGCAAACAGCACTAGAAGGCAAAATATACCCCTTAGGAGCATTAGACTCCGCTACACAATACTTCCATTGAAAGAAATCATCATTATCACCAGCATTAGCAACAGAATAACTCAAAGTAGAACTACCATTACTATTAGTTGCTATAGGATCATACCCCTCCAAATCAGAAATAGAACTTATATTTAAATTAGCATTAACTCTATATAAAGATAAAGAAGATCCATCCAAACTATTACCAAACTCATCAATCTTATAAACCTTTATAGTATGTTTAGAAGAATCAGGAATACTCAAATTCAAAGATGTTGACACCGTTCTACTAAAAGTAACAGTACCACCAGTAACCAAAATTTGTGAAGCAGAATTTGAAGTATACTTTCTTACACTAGGATATGTACTCTTATTACTTCCAGAAACACTAATCTTAACATCGCCCCCTGCAGTACCATTAGTTACCTTAACATAAAATTTATCACTAGAACTTCCAGGAGAACTATAAGTCTTAGAACCCTCAGTACAATTTTTTCCAGCAGCATCATCACAAATATAAACATTAGAACCACTATTTGAAGAAACAGAAACTTTATAGGTTGTATTACCATTATTAGTACTATTTCCAGACCCATAATTAGAAACCAAACCGCTTAATGTAATCTCATTAGAAATATAAGTTCCAGAAGCAGAAGTAGAATTCATATTATTTCCACCTTTGCTACTCAAAGTAATAGAAGGCAATTTAGTAGCGGCAGTCCCACTATATTTAGCAGTATTCTTAACAAAATCAACCGCCTCATCATATATATCTTTTAGTGTAGAATTCTTACTAACATAATCAGAATATCCCGTTAACTTAAATACATAATTTATTATCTCCGTAGTATATAAATAACGTTCATCATCATCATCAAATTTCTCTTTTGCCAATTCAATCGCTTTACCCGCAATCAAAGCATTTGTACTAGTAGAACTAAAACTAGTATCTTCAGTATACTTAGAATTAGAAATTTTCTTATTTAACTGAGTACAATATGCATCAACACCATTCAACTTTTTACGTGTTGTATAGTAAGAACCACTATTTGCAACTTTTCCAGTACTCTTATTATAATAAATATTACCACTCGTACTCAATGTATAAGTAGCCGCAAAAACACTACAAACATTAAATGAAAACAAAATTGTCAACACAAAAATAAATCTAACCAAACTCATCAAATATTTACCTCTAAATTTCACAAAAAACATACAAATAATCCTCCTATCCTAATATAAATGTATTATAGCACACATATACCCAAAAAGCAACAAAAAAATATGTAATACTACACATCCAAATTACTAATAAACACAACAGTATAAAACCATTACAAAGATTAATATGATAATTCAATTATTAAAAAATTAACTTAATCAATCACAAATCCAATCGAAATATTTCGTTCAATATTATCATTATTAAATACATCACCCATACTTTAATCCAAATATGTAGTTTATCTTATTTTTACAATTATTCATCAATACTTCCTTTAGTACTAAAAAAGCTAATACAAAACTTATAAACATAAGCCTGTACTAGCGCCTCTTTTTTAATTCTCTTTATTAAATAATTCTTTTACAATTAAATCTTTTGAATGCAAATTATTATTTTTACCTAATAATAAATTTTCATAAAATTTAATTAAGAAACTATTATCTTCTTTTATATTTAAATAATTATTAAAATAATTGCTTCTTACTAATGCATTTCTATAATAAACTGAT
>CASEAD010000156.1 GCA_949285775.1 uncultured bacterium | reverse complement strand
GTTTCTATGTATTTTTTATATCCTTCTTCAGTATAGTCTGTTGTAGATAATGAAATATTATAATCAATTAAGTTTAGTTCGTTTTCTACTGTGTCAAAGGCCACTAGCATAAAGCTATAGAGCGCGATAAATACTAATACTGATATAGTGATTGATATTACAGTAGTTCTATATTTTTTCTTATTTCTTTTTAGGTTTTTATAAGATATTTCTCCTCCTATACCAAAGATTTTTTTAATTAGTTTAGGGGACTTTATTTTATTTTTGTTTATTTTTATATTAGCACTATTTCTAATTGAATCTATGGGAGATACAATTGAGGCTTTTTTGGCACTTCTAAAAGCTGAGAAATATATTGTGATTATGCCTAAGATAATAGCAACTAGTATGGATGTTACCGAGAATGAGAATTCTAATTTTATGGTATCTGCTAACATATCTTTTAAATAAAAGTTACTGATTATGATTAGTATAAATGAGGCAATTAGTCCTAGTAATATTCCAAGGGGTATACCAATTATTCCTAATATTGATGCCTCATAAAAGACATTTTTCTTTATTTGTTTTTTAGTAGCACCTATACTTCTTAGCATTCCATATTGTTTTATTTTTTCAGTTATAGATATGTCAAAACTGTTTTTTATACAAAATATAGAAGTAAAGACAATTATTCCCATTACTATTCCTGCTACTATGCCTATGCTACCTACTCCGCTTACTTCTAAGGGGTTGGTTTCTAAGTTTATTAAATAATCATTTATATTTATTTGGTATTTGGCTTTACTTATTTCATTATTTATTTTAGTAAATTCTTCTTGTGTAATAATATCTTTTGGTTTATAGAATTTTTTTAATGAATCGGCATCAATTTCTAATATTCCGGCAGTAACGTTATAGGCATTTTTTGTGCCTTCTTTTGTGTATCTTATATATATGTCAACATTTTCTGTTTGATTAAAGTCATTCATATAAGTTATAAAAGTATAACCTGGAGCGTCATAGCTTTCTATATTAGTTGCGGGTCTTTCTATAATTCCTACTATTTTATATGTTTTAGTTTCGGTATTAATTATTGTTTCGCTTGTTTGAGTATTGGTAGTGTTTTCTACTTGGGTATATGGATTATTTTGGGTTAATTCGTATCCTTCACTATCAACTCTATCTCCTACATTTAAAGTAATTGTATCTCCTATATTTAGTTCTAGTCTGCCGTTTGTTTTTAAATGGGTGGGAATAACTATTTCATTATCATTCTCTGGTAATTTACCACTTACTAATTTAACAGATAAATTTTCTAGGGAGCTTTTTGTGAAGGATTTTATATAGACATAAGGTTTGTATTCGTTTTGGGAATCTATTTTGGCATAACCGATGTTTTGAGTTATATTTATTGTTTCAATATTTCTATTGTTTTTAAATATATCTATTTCGGTTATTGGTACATTATAATAAGCAACATGAAAATTTCCTTTTTCTTTTCTTTCATACTTAATAAGGGAGTCTATTCCGCTTGTATAAATAGATGATACTGCAGTGATAAGCGCTACTGATAGCATAATTCCTACTATAGTTACTATAGTTCTTTTTTTATTTAATAGTAAGCTTTTAATAGTTAATTTGTTAAGTAAGTTCATAAGTTACTCCTCCTCAACTATTTTTCCGTCTTCTATTTTAATTATTCTATCAGCGTTCTTAGCTATTTCCATATTATGAGTAATCATAATAATAGTTTGTTTTAGTTGTTTGTTTGATTTTTTTAATAGAGAAACTATTTCATCACTGGATTTGGAGTCTAAATTTCCTGTTGGTTCATCTGCAAGTATTATAGTAGGATTGGTTATTAGGGCTCTGCCTATACTTGTTCTTTGTTGTTGTCCTCCTGATAGTTCGTTTGGAAGATGGTTTCTTCTATTTTGGAGTCCTAATAGTTTTAACATATCATCTAATTTATCTTTATTGACTTCGCGGTTGTCTAACGCTAGTGGTAAAGTAATATTTTCTTCTACGTTTAGTATTGGTATTAGGTTATAAAATTGATATATTAGACCTACTTGTCTTCTTCTAAAGATTGCTAGTTTATCGTCACTTAATTTAAAGATATCTTGGCCATCGATAAATACTTTGCCTGATGTTGGTCTATCAACTCCTCCTATTATATGTAGTAAAGTGGATTTACCACTTCCAGATGCGCCTACTATAGCGACAAATTCTCCTTTTTCAACGGAAAAAGAAACATTATCTAGGGCAGTAACTTTAGTTGTGTCTTTTCCATATATTTTGGTTAAGTTTTTAACTTTTAATATTTCCATAATATATTTCCTCCTTTTTCATTTTTATTATATTATATATAAAGTTACAACTAAGTTACATTTTGATATTTTTTATAAGGAAGTATATGATACTGTTCTAAAATTCTTTTTTTTGATATATTTTATTTGAAATTAGATAAGATATTACTAGTAAGACTATACTTATTATAGGGATTAATATATATGAATATTTTTCTACTATGTTTAAGGTATTAGTAATATCTGGTATATTAATAAACTTAGATATAAATTCGATAATTATGACAGCGATAAATACAATTATAAACATCCATATTCTACCGCTAGTGGATCCTACTTTAAATATTATTGGGTACATAAAGGAAACGATAATTACTATTGATAATAGTGATGCTGATAAAGAAGATAAAATGTCAATGATGTTAATAGTATTGTTTTTATAATAATTTATAAATATAGATGCGCCTAAACTAATTCCTAATGTAATTAATATAATTATAATTGAGGAAATATATTTCGCTCTTACGGCATTTTTTCTTCCATTTGGTAAGGTTACTACATAAGAATTCCAATTATTAAATTCATCATAGCTAAAGGTACTAATAAATAGCATAATCGCTATTATTGGTAATATAATTGAAAGATTAAGTTCTCCTTCTAATGCAGTTATTATGTATATAGTAAAGAT
>CASEAD010000155.1 GCA_949285775.1 uncultured bacterium | reverse complement strand
TTTTGCTATATTTTTCAACATAAAGGATCATCTAAATTAATTCTATGTTGTCAGTAACATAAATACTTTATTTCGCTGAATTGAAGGAATGATTATATAATAACTTAAATTAGGAAAGTCATTATGTAATAATAAATTAAAAGGAGATGATATTTATCAAAACAGACGAATTAAATAAATACATTAATGCATTGTTAAATAAATCTGAAGAAGCATATTTAATGTCAATTGAGATCATTAATAAACCAACCATTAATTATAGAACTGAGGGATTTTGCTTTTTTATTTGTAATGCCTGGGAATTATTATTAAAAGCATTCTTAATTAATAAAGCAAAAAACATCAATGTAATAAATTATAAAGATGATTCTAATAGAACAATTGGACTTGACGAATGTGTAGAAAAAATATTTACAAGTACCACAGATAAAACAAAAAACAATATATCATTTATCAGAAATATTAGAAATAAAGCAACACATCTTATATTACCATAATATGACTTTATATTATCGCCTGCTTTTCAAAGATGTTTAACGAACTATAACAAATTTTTTAAAAAACAATTTCCAAATTACAATTTGAATGAAAAAATTACACCATATATTGCTTTAGTTAATCCCGGCGAAGATAAAGATGGTTCATCTTTAATTTTAAATCCTTCTAATTTATTGATGCTTGAGAAAGTAAAAAAAGAATTAGATTCGGATGAATCATTAAGTCAAACATTGAGATTAGTATCCACTAAAAAAGAATCAGAGGCAGATATCAAATATACAATTGTTAAAGATGGTGGAGAAAAAGCGACAATAATTAATGTTCCAAAGAATATAGACAAAACACATCCGTATACAACTAATGAAGTAATAAAAAAGATAAAAGAAACATTAGAACTATCTCTTGGACCAACTCATGAATTTACTTCAACTAAATTCCAAGATATTTGTAAAAGAAAAAATATTAAAAATAATCAAGATTATTGTTATCAATTTCCATATTCAAAGAAAAAAATTTACAAATATAATGATATGACAATTGAATATGTTAGCCAAATTTACATCGAAGAATATAAAAAGCAAAAAAAATGTGAATAAAATGAAATTATATGCTATAATATATATGTAAATGGGATACTTGTGAAGGAATAACGATGTGTTGGCAAAGCCAGTAAGCATACTTGGTATGTGAGCATTCATCTCGCCTGGGGTACCCATTTTTTTGTGCAAAACAGTTTAAAATTTTTCATAAAAAAAGATAATAAACAACTTGAAAAACTAGTAAATTACTTTAAAGATTTATTTGATAGATTAATCAAACACAAATGTTTAGTAAAGACAAAGAAAATGAAAATTATTGGGAATTTTCAAAGGACTATATGAACAGGGAATATTTAGTGATAAAAAAATGTAAATCTCAATACTATTAAATACTAAAATATAACCTTACAAAGTATCATTTTTATATATAAATCACACTACAATTATTATTTACAAATTATTAACTAATATGTTATAATAAAATAAACAAGGAGGAAGTTATGACTATAATAGAATTAACAGAATTACAATTCAAAAATTATTCCAATATCCATAGCAGAAAAAACTATAAACAAAGCATAGAATATGCTACCCTAGAAGAAACTAAAAACTATAAAAAACTATATTTAGGACTAATAGATGAAAATGAAAACGTCCATGCTGCTACTATGATATTAGAAAAAAAAATAAATAATAAATACAAATATGGATATGTACCAAATGGCTACTTAATAGACTTTAACAATACCGAACTATTAAAAACATTTACAAACGAATTAAAAACATACTTAAAAAAACTAAATTATGTCTATATTAGAATAACTCCTTTAATAAACTATCAAGTCTATACCAGTAATTTTATTTTAAAAGAAAACAACACTAGTATAATAAATACTTTTAAAGCATTAGGATATAATTATTTAAATAATACCTCTAAACACAAAATGATTCTATACACAAACAACATAGAAAACACCTTCAAAAACTTTAAAAGAAGCTTAAGAAGAAATATAGATGACTGTCTAAAAAAAGGAATAACAATATATCAAGGAAGTGAAAAAGATATAGAAGACTTTCTAAATTTAACTGATAACAAACCATACTATAAAAATATGATTAACATCTTCAATAACCCCAGTAATAAATTTGAGTTTTATTTTGCCAAATTAGAACCCGCTACATATATAAATAACTATAGATACTTACTAAAAAAAGAAGAAATAAATAACGAAAGACTAAATCAAAAACTAAAAAATCCCAATATCAAAAAATCCAACAACTTACTATCAAAAAAAATGACTTCTGATAAATTAATTACTAAATACAGTAACGAAATAATAAATGGCACTAATATCTATAAACTATACCCTCAAGGCGGAATACTATCAACAGTAGGTATAATAAATAATCAAAGAGAAATAATATTTATAACAGATGGATATAACAAAAACTTTGAACACATTAGAAGCATCCCTATCATAAAATGGGAAATAATAAAAAAATACATCTCTAAAGGATGTACCAAATTTGATTTAGGAGATATCTCTATATCTAAAACATATACTACTAAATCAGGATATAACGGAAACATCGTAGAATACTCTAACACATTTGATTTAATAATAAACGATATGATGTACAAATTAAATAACTTCGTTAAAAAGAAATAGAATATACCAAAACAAAGTATATTCTTTTATTTATAATTCCAAATTATGATAAACATCCTGAACATCATCTAATTCTTCTAAAGAACAAATTAAACTAATAGCCCTTTCCTTAACTTCATCATCCAAACTCACATAATTATCCGCTACATATGTAACCTCACTCATAATATAATTATCATACCCCATACTATCTAAACTATCCTTAACAACTATAAAATTATCAGGACTAGTATAAATAGTATAATCTTCATCATTAACTACCATATCCTCTATATCTAATTCCAAAACATCTTCCATAACCTTATCTTCATCATAATCTTTTCCTAAAACAATTACACCACGCCTCTTAAACAAATAACTAACAGAACCATCAGTCCCTAAATTACCCCCTCTTTTAGTTAAACAACTACGTACAAAAGAAGCAGTCCTATTCTTATTATCTGTCAAACAATCAATCATAATAGCCATACCACCAGGACCATAACCCTCATATCTAACAGCCTCATAATCCTCACCATTAGATTTATTCTTTGCCTTATCTATAGCATTCTGAATATTAGACTTAGGCATATTCTCCGCTTTAGCTTTCTCAATAACTAACCTAAGAGCAGAATTATTAGCCGGATCAATATCCCCATTCTTAGCAGCAACATATATCTCCTTAGCTAACTTCTGAAAAATCTTTCCTCTCTCTGCATCAATAGCACCCTTTTTTCTCTTAATAGTAGACCATTTACTATGACCTGACATAATATCACCTTCCTCTTTATGTAAATATTTTAATAAAAATATATTAAAAGTCAATACCCATTAGCCAACATAACTAAGAAGTACTGGCCCTAATATAATCAAAAGAACAAGTGGAACAAAAAATAATACCGATATAATACTTATCTTAATAGGAACCTTAGCAATTTCTCCCTTAACTTCCATCTTCCTCTTCTCTCTCAAATAATCAACCTGACTATTTAAATTACTAATAACACTACTACCATAAATATCTGACTCAACCAATGATAAAATAATATTATTAATACTATCCGAAGGAATCCTCCCCTGCATATCCATCATTGCTTCCGTAAGACTCTTACCATATTTAACTTCCCTAAGTACCTCATTAAACTCAATCGGAAGTAACCCCTTAGTATTATCCACCGTAATTCTAATAGCCCCTTCTAAATTCCTACCGGCATCTATTGCCAAAGTAAGAATCTCAAAAAAATTAATCCCTTCTCCTTCTATACTAACCTGCCTTCTCTTTATCTCACTATCTATAACAATCTTTTCCAAAAAATAATAATACAATATACTAATAACAGGAGCTAAAACATAACCAAAACTACTAATATATAATATCACAAAAAATATAATAATAAAACTAATAATTCGAAAATTCAAAAATACAATTGTATTAATCTTACTATTACTCCCTAATAACTTTATCTTCTTATCTAATCTCTTTATACTCCTATCACTATATACCATTCTAGCCAAATCATATCTCTTATCCATACTTACACCTTAACCTTCATAACCTTATTAAGTATCAAAACAAATACAATAAACATAATTATCATAATAAATAATATAAAATATCCCAAAACACTAGAAAACAAAGGATCAAAATAATCAGGACTAATAACATAAATAAGAAGAATAAATATAAAAGGAATAGCCATTAATACCTTAACAACCAAATTAGATGCCGCTGTAGCATTCTTTAACTCCTCATCCAATTTTTTCTTATCAAACAAAGTCTTCTCAATCGAATCAAAAACACTAACAATATTACCACCAGTATTATTCAAAATAGTCAAAGACGAAGAAATATATCTAACCTCCTCTATATCAACCCTCTTAGCAAACCTATCAAACACAACATCTGCAGATAACCCATATAACATATCCTGATAAATCTTATCAAACTCCCTACTAATAGGACTTGGTAACTCCCTTCTAGCAATATCCACCGCTTGCATTATACTCTTACCAGCTTTAAAAGCATTATTCATAATAATAACTGCTCTTAACATATCATTCTTTATCCTCTTAATCTTAACCTTATTATTAACCATCAAAAAAATATCATATATATAATAACCAACTATAAAACTAAATATAAATCCTAAAAAACTAATAACACTACCCCTCAAAGCCAAAGAAACAATAACTATAAAAACAAAACATATACCAATAACTAACTTATTAATAATAAACCTAACCGGATTAACATCATCCCCAACAATAATATACTTATTATATCTATTAGCAATCTTACCAATTATACCATTACCCTTAACTTTACTCTCTAACTTTCTAACAAAGTGATTATACCTACTTTCAAGACTCCCCATCAAACTAGCATCCTCATCATTAACAGGATAAGTACTATATCTCCCTATCCTACGCTCTAACTTAATAGAATTATTAACCTTAAATAACAAAACTAACAATACCAAAACAATAACCATAATAACAACATGTATCACATTCAAAGGACCCATATAATCACCTACTCTTTATTCTATATTACCAATAACTAATAAATAGTTCCCCCCCATTCAACCGCTACAAAACCCACTCTCTCAAAAGATACTAACTCCTGTTCTTCTATATCAACATAACCATCAACTTTCTTAACATGCATATTTACCCTTAACATAGAGTCAGGACTAGGATTAATAATTAACTTATTATGCTCTTCTCTCTCCAAAGTAAGCTCAAAATATACTAAACTCTCCTCATTATCCTCTAACTTAGGTAACCAATACATTATAAACTCATTTCTCTCCCTATCATTAAGACCAATAATACTTAACTTCTCTTCCAAAAACTCTAAAGCATTATCCCTAGTAACATAAAACCCCTCACTAAAATCAACCCTATAATCACTATATTCATCCCAATATAAAGCATAATAATACTTTGAATCACTATCATATAAACTACCATCACTCATAGCGTATACTTTCCAACCATCATTATACTTAGGATAACTAGTCTTAATCACACTACTATTTTCTAACCTAACACTAACTTCCATATCAGAAGGAGGATACAAATATAATATTGGCTTATCTATAATAACATCATCACAAGCCTCATCTCCCCCAATACTCTCATACTCAATCTCAATCTTAGGCAAATCTATATAAGCACCTTTCTTAATAGGAATTAAAAACATATTATATTCATTTTCCTCACATTCCCTATCACAATCAATATAATAATCAAAATATAATATAACCCTATCACTCTTTAACCTCAAATCATTAAACTCAAACACCTCTTCACAACCATACCCATCAATAAAAAACATAATATAATCATTATTATCAAAATCACTCTCATCTAAAATACTCTCTAATCTATAAGTATCAACAATATCTTCATAATCATAATAAGTAGTAATTAACTTATCCTTATAAGAATACCCATAAGTATTAACCACATACACATGCTCAGTCCTTGCAACTCTAAAACCATTCCTAACCTCTATAATAACCTTCATACATACCAAAACAACCAATATAATAGCAATAACTCTAAATAACTTCTTATTTTCCCTATAAAAATCTAATACAACATCAAACCTCACTATTATCCCTGCCTCTCAAAAATATAGTCAACACTAGTAATACCCTTTCTCTTAATTTTATCATACACATACGGAATATTATCACTTACTATAAATTCACCAACAACATCTCCCTCATCTGTAAGACCATTTTCCCTAAAACCAAATATCTCACTAATATTAACTCTACCATCACGAATACCATTAACCTCACTAATACTACTAACCTTTCTCTTACCATCCCCCATCCTATCAATCTGTACCACAATATCAATAGCATTCTCAATATAACCACGAATAGCACTAACAGGTATCTCCATCTCATTCATCATAATCATTGTCTCCAACCTATTAATAGCATCCACAGGACTATTAGAGTGAAGAGTAGTAATAGACCCCTCATGACCAGTATTCATCGCTTGCATCATATCAAAAGCCTCTTTACCTCTAACCTCACCAACTATAATCCTATCAGGTCTCATCCTAAGAGAATTCCTAACCAAATCCCTAATCGTAACCTCTCCTTCCCCCTCATAATTAGTAAGCCTAGTCTCTAAAGAAATAACATGCTCTTGATGAAGCCTTAACTCAGCAGCATCCTCTATCGTAATAATCCTCTCATCACTACCAATAAAACTAGACAAAACATTAAGTAAAGTAGTCTTACCAGCACCAGTACCACCACTAATAATTATATTAAGCTTTGCCCTTACACAAGACGATAAAAATACTGCCATATCATTAGTTAAAGTACCCTTTAATAACAAATCATCTATCGTATCCAAATTCTTAGCAAACTTCCTAATCGTAAGAACAGGCCCTCTCAAACTAAGTGGTGGAATAATAGCATTAAGACGACTACCATCCCTAAGCCTAGCATCAACCATCGGATTAGCAGCATCTATAGTCCTCCCCAAAGGTTGCACAATCCTCTGAATCGTCCTAATAATATGCTTATCATTAATAAAACTAACCCCATCATCTTTTTCAACCTTACCATCAACCTCAACATATATAGAATTAGGCCCATTAACCATAATCTCCGTAATACTATCATCTTCTAACATCTCCGTAATAGGCCCATATCCATTAATCTCATTTAAAATTAAATTAAATATATAATTCCTCTGCAAATAATCCAAATCATATCCTAAAGTAGCCTTATTAATCTCTTCATCTATATACTCCTTAAGTAACTTATCATCAGGAATATTCTCATCTATCAAATTTTGAATAATCTTACTTCTCAAATTATCAAGCAAATCTTTATCACTAAAAACCTCATAATCACTAATATCCTTAATCTTAACCCTATTATCCTTAACCTCAAACTCATCAACTAAACTTCTCTTAGCCATTATTATCCCCCTCCACATCCTTATACTTATCACTAATTAATTCAAAAGCAATACTATTAATACGACTAATATTCTTACTATGCATCCTATTAATCTTCTTATTCAAAGTAAGTATTTCTCCATCTAATATATACCTATCTATATTCTTAATATAAAAGCTATCAGATATAGTATAATCAACATTATTCTTAATAATATTCCTAATATCAAACAAAGAAAAATAATCATTACCAATATCAATAGACTTATTCAAACAAACTAAATAATTACTCTTACCAGTATCCTTAAATATACTAACCATACTCTTCATATTCTTAAGACTAATCAAATCATTAGTAATCAAAAACAAAGACATATAACAATTATCCAATATAACCAAATTAATATCATTCATAATATGATTAGTATCTATTAAAATAACATCATACTCCCTCTTAGCAAAATCCAAAATAACAGGAATAAACTTACTATCTATCTTAATCGCACTCCTAGGATCCCTAGGACTAGAAAGAACATCTATACCATTATTATAGCTAGTAACATAATCACTAAGAGAACTAAACCTCCCATTAGAAATAGCATCAACTAACTGAAAAACATCCTTCTTATTCTGAATCCCTAACCACGCTGATATACCCCCACTATAAAAATCTCCATCAATAATAAGTACTTTCTTCTTCATCATATAATATAAACCAGCTAAATTAATAGTCATACAAGTCTTACCAACACCACCCTTAACAGAAGAAATACTAATTACCTTTCCACGTTCCTTAAGCATATAATCACCTCTAACCTTTTTCAACAGAAATATCACCATTATCTATAAAAGCACTATACCTACTCTCAACTCTAAATCCCTGAACATCTATTATATTAGTAAATATCCCCTCAACATACCTAGAACTAACAATACTAACATAATCATCCCCTACATCAACACTTATATCCCCATCATCTATATTCAAATCATATAAACTAACAATCTTATTCTCTACATTATCACTATCTATATTACTAGCACCATACCTAACAACCATCTCACTTACTATATCCAATTCCTTCTTCTCTACCATAACCCTTCCACAATCTATAACTATAATACCAACAAATAATAACAAAGGTAATAACAATACAAACAAAACCAAACTCTGCCCCCTATTATTAAGCACTATCATTACTAATTACCCTCTCTACATGAACATAATAAGGATCCCCCAAAATCTTATCCATACCAGGCGTCATTACATTAACATAACTAGTAAGTTCTACCCTAAGTAACTCCTCACCATAATCACTAACATCTATATCCACATCTTCATAAATCTCTTTAATATCATCTACATTCATACCATCACTAATAAGATCAACAATATCACCACTATCACTCTCAAGCTCCATCCAAGCCCTAAAAATCATCCCAAAATCAACAATAATAAACAATATCATCAAAAAAACTGGTAATATCAAAACAAACTCAATTAAAGCCTGGCCCTTATTATTCATTATAACACCCACTATCCTAAACTAATTATAGCAAATAACCAAAAAAAAAGAAAGACCTAAGCCTTCTTTATTTATTATTTTTTATTCTTCTTACTGTCAACACTCTTCTTAGAACTATCACTCTTAACATCAGTATCATCATCATCTTTAAATATAACATAAATAAGACCAATTATAACTAATACAATCAATATAATAATAACAGTCCTAGAAATATTACTACTCTCTTCCTCTTCCGTATCATCAGAAACATCCTGAGAAGCTTCCTTATCAACATTAATAGTATAAGTTCTCTCTGTACCATCACTAGCAGTAACAACAATCTCAACAGTATTACTACCCTCACTAAAACCACTATTACCATTAACCACATAACTAGCAGAAGAATCATTTAATACTATACTTAAATCCAAAGAATCAACATCAGATCCTACAGAAATATTATATTCATATGTATACATATCAAAATCAATATCATACCCATCTATTTCTAAAGAACTAATATAGTTATCATCAGATAAAGCAACATCTTCTACAACAGTAACAGTATCTACAGTATTAACAGTATTAACAACCTCCACAGGTTCTTCATCTGGAACATTAGTAACATCATCACTTAATTGCTCATCATTATCAACAGGCTCTTCAGGATCAGTTACATCTGTCCCTGGATCATCACCACCCATACCAGCAGGCGCTACAGAAACATAAGTACTTATATAATTAGTATCATCCAATACCTCTACATAATACCCATCCATCGCCATAATAATATCTTCTATTTTAATTTCTACATCTTCTCCTACAGATAAAGCCCTAAAAGTAAATGTTAATAAAGCTTCACCATCACTATTATAATCATTCAACAAATAAACGAATTTTCCTTCTTCATTCTTACTTCCCTTAACATAAACATCTTCTAATACACTAATACTTTCAAGTTCAACCAAAGACTCATCATAACCAACAATTCCTTCAATACCATTAATATAATTTTTATCAAAATCATTTACAATAAGACTAACCTCAAAAGTATCACCAACTAAAACATTACTACTACTAACAGAAGTCTCAAAACTAAGAATATCTTCTAAAATAACCTCATCAGTAATCCAATTACTCTCTCTTATAGCACTAGCAATATAAGTAACATCAGCAACATCAAATACCTCTTCCTCACCATCTAAAGTAAGTAAAATATCTTCTATTAAAGCATCAATATCAGACTCTCCAACAATACCATCGTTATCAAAATCACCAATTACTACAATCAAATAATTAACCCCATCAATAGATAAAGTCATATTATTAGTAATAATATCCTCATCACTTAACTCCTCATCAGCATCACTTACAACTATTATAGATTCACTATAGTTAACATCACTCATTATAGCATTCTTTAACATAGAAACAGTCAAATTACTATTAAAAGTACCATTAATCAAAATAAAACCATCTTCTATAATATAAAAAACATCTTCAACTATAGGATCTTCCTCTATAGGCTCATCTTCTATAGGATCATCAGTAGGATCTTCTTCTGTAGTATCATCACCAGGTTCTTCTACAAGTTCACCATCCGTAGTATCATCAGTAGGTTCTTCATCATTATTCTCAACTTCCCCTACAGTATCACCACCAATAGTAGTATCAGAACTATCACTATCTTCCAAATTAGTATCTAACTCTTCACTACCACTATTATTAGCGTCAATTACCTCATTCTCTAAATTATCACTATCTTCCATAGCAGTCTCTTCTGAAACAGTATCAACCTCACCACCACTAAGTGAATCAACAACCTCATCAGCAAAAACTTCTAAAGAAAAAGACAATTGAGAAAACAAAGTACAAAATACCAATAATACTTTTCCAAATTTTTGAATAACATTATTTTTTGTTTTCATTATCTTTCCTTCCTTCCATATTTTTTTAAAAGTTCTACAATTCCCCCACTTAACACCCCCTACTTAAGTAAGACTACATTACCTTTACCATCTTACAAAGTAAGTATAGCAACTATTATTACATTTTTCTACAAACTTTACACAAAATTTACAAAAAACTCTTACTTTTTAACAAAAATACCTCACAGGTTAATAAAAACAGAAAAAAATACACAATAAATAACCCCCACCAATCATTAATAAATACAAATTAATTATTCTTCATAATACTTATTATATATTCCAAAACAATTACCTCACAAAAGAAATAGAACAACTATTTAACCTGTTCTATCTTATTACCAATTAACAATACCACATACCCCATAATAAATGCCAAATAATATTGATTAATATAATTAAAATGCCCATCATACTTACTAACATTATAATTATTATGAATAAAATAAGGATCTATATAATATCTATAAAATATTAAAATATTAATAATAGCAAATACAAGTATAAAATTATCATAAATAGTACTATTACTATTCCTATTAACAATAGATACCCCAAAAACAACTGACACCACTATCAAATAATAATAAAATAACATATCCCCATCAAATACCGAAAACAAAAGATAATCCCTTATAATATTATAAATAAATATCCCACCAATAATAACACATATAACAAGGAACAAATATTTAAATACCCCTAACAATCTACCTCTCTTCTTACCAAATAAAATAATATCAACTAATATTATAACAGGCAACATTAATAATAGAAAATTATAAATACTATCATCTACCATTTCCCAATCAACATCCAAAAAAGTAACATAAACATAAAAATAAGAAATAACTAATAATATAAATAATACAATTAATCTATATAAACTCTTCCCCTTCATTCCATCTCACCTACCTCTACAATATCACTAAGCAAATCATTATAATTATCATATACATAAAACATAAAACTTAAAACATTAGGAATATATTCCCTATAAGAAAGCATATTTACATAATAATAAGGCTGTTCCAAATAAGAAAAAATACTCCCATAACTATCTCTAACAACATCTTCACCATAATTATAACTTATTAACTCATCCCCCAAAGTATTATCATATTTCAAAAGAACCTCATACACCTCTATATAATTAACAAACTCATCCCTAATAAACTCATGTTCAACATAAAAATCAAGTAACTCCAAATAAGAATAACTATCCTTATCTAAATAAATCTCATAATTTCCCATCTCTAAATACCCATCAATAGACTCCACAGCCCTAAGAACAATATTATAATCATAAGCAGTAAACTTCCCCCTATTAGTAAAAACAATATCAATCTTATTATTAGTATCAACAATCAATTCCTTAAGATAATTCTTTCTCTCCTCATAATAATCACTATCACCATATTCATCCACCACATCAATAACACGCATCTCAAATAAAATACTCTTTAAATTAGTAACAACCAAAAATATTATTAATATCCCCATAACAGCACATGCAAATATCTTATAATTTTTCCTTACCACCCCAGTAATACTCTTCCTAGAATATTTCATCGTATCAATAATATCTTTATTATTATACTTACTACCACTATCAAGTCTCTTCCCTTTTATCAATTCTAAAACACTAACATCTAAATAATCAGCAATATCTTCCAATAAAGAAATATCAGGACATCCTAAACCTCTTTCCCACTTACTAATAGCCTTATCAGTTAAACCTAACTTACTAGCCAATTCCTTCTGCGTCAACCCCTTCTCTTTCCTAAGATCCCTAATAAAAGAACCAACTCTCTCATTATCCATTTCACATCACCTCTATCTTAAAAATAACATAACTAAAACAAACATTCAATAAACTATTAGTAGAGTTTAATATTTCCTTAATAATTACTCTTCAATTCGCAAAATTTAAATAATTAAAATGTCAAAGAGCATATTAAAATTAGAGAGTCAGTAATTGTTTTAACTGTTCTCTCATT
>CASEAD010000154.1 GCA_949285775.1 uncultured bacterium | reverse complement strand
TTACAAAAGATAAATTATTTGTAGATGAAAACTTTGTCATATGAAAAATATATGCAACAACAAATAGCTGGAAAAAAATAGATGACCGAAGCATTAGGCTTTTGGCATCTTTTTATATAATTATGAATATCTAATTTTCAATCATTAATTTGTCCATTAATATCTACCATCAATATTTTTATGTTCTCTTTTCCATTTTTTTATTGCTTCCAACCTTTCTTTAAATCTAATCTCATTACCTTGAGTACTTGGATTATAATAAATCTTATTTTTTAAAGATGGAGGCATACATTCCATATTAGTAATCTTATCTTTTGTATCATGAGCATATTGATAACCCTTACCATAATTTAATTCTTTCATCAATTTTGTTGGTGCATTTCTTATAACTAATGGAACAGGTTCTGCTAACATTTTTCTAGCGTCAGATGAAGCAAACATATAAGCATTATAACATGAATTAGATTTAGGTGCTAATGACATATAAATAACAGCTTCAGTAAGATGAACATTACACTCTGGCATTCCTATAAAATGACAAGCATGATAGACATTAATTGCTACATTTAAAGCATTAGTATCAGCAAGGCCAATATCTTCACTAGCAAATCTAGTAATTCTTCTTGCGATATAAATTGGATCTTCTCCTGCTTCCAACATACGACTAAGCCAATAAACAGCAGCATCTGGATCAGAATTTCTCATTGATTTATGTAATGCAGAAATAATATTATAATGTTCTTCGCCATTCTTATCATAAAGTAAAGTTTTTTTAGTTAAACAATCTTCTATTGTATCTTTTGAAATATTAATAACATTTTTTTCATCTACTTCTCCATTAATTACTATCATATCAAGAGTAGTTAAAGCACTTCTAGCATCTCCATTAGCAAATTCTGCAATTATTTTTAAATCATCATCAGAAATATTAACTTTTTCTCTACCAAAGCCTTTATTATCAGTAAGAGCTCTTTTTAAAAGACTCATAATATCCTCGCTAGATAATTCTTTTAATACAAAAACTCTACATCTTGAAAGTAAGGCATTATTTACTTCAAACGATGGGTTTTCTGTAGTAGCACCAATTAAAACAATAGAGCCTCTTTCAACAAATGGTAAAAAAGCATCTTGTTGAGCCTTATTAAATCTGTGAATCTCATCTACAAATACAATAGTTCTAATACCGTGCTTTTTATTATTATCGGCGTCTTCCATAACTTTTTTAATCTCTTTTATACCAGATGTAACTGCGGAAAAGGTAATAAACTCAGATTTTGTTTGCGTTGCAATAATCCTAGCAAGAGTAGTTTTACCAACCCCAGGTGGCCCCCAAAATATCATCGATGAAATATTATCACTCTCAATCATTTTTCTTAATATTTTTCCCTTACCAATTAAATGTGTTTGCCCAACAAATTCTTCTAAGTTTTTTGGGCGCATACGTGATGCTAAAGGTTCACTATTAGCATTATCAAATAATGATACTTGTTCCATAAAATACCTCCCATTATCTTAAATTATTACTTTTTTTATTTATATTATCATATGATTCATTTAATAACCTAATTATTTCCTCATCAGAAACAGTATCATCCAAAATAATTGAAATCCAATCATTACCTCTCATATGATATGATTTATAAAACCCCTTCTTAGTTAATAATTCTTTTACTATATTAGCATTTAATTTAATATTTAAAATTTCTATTTCCCCAGTACCTTTATCTATTTTAGAT
This sequence comes from uncultured bacterium, assembly GCA_949285775.1. Classification (GTDB taxonomy): domain Bacteria; phylum Bacillota_I; class Bacilli_A; order RF39; family UBA660; genus RUG11198. The sequence goes on along the minus strand of CASEAD010000154.1, from coordinate 1,539 downwards.
TTATCAGTATTCATTATAATTGCATACCATTTCCTATTATCTTTATTTCTAAATACCCCATACCCCTTAAATTTATCCCAAAGAAATTCAGGTCTATCATTATATTTTTCTTCAATATACCTAGTAATTCTATTTGCTTGTTCAAATATAAAATAATCAACATCAAAACACTTATCTCTAATATTCCTTAATATACCTCTATATTCATCTCTAACCTTATTTACAAATTCACCAGTTTGCAAAGAAATTCTAAAATTAATATATTCTTCATTAACAAGCAAATCAATCACTTTACCAGTTAAAACACCTTTAGAATCTACTATTATATCAGCTCTAAACTTATTATCCATAAAAGTTATAGAATAAGTATATTTATTATTAATCTTTTTAAATCCAAATATTTCTAATTTCGAAAAATTAACATGAGTTCTTTTAAAAATTTCATCTTCAATATTCATACTACCTCCAAGATAATTTCCTCACTAAACTATGTATATTTATTATACTACATTAAGAAAATAAATCCAGTAATAAAAAAATACTTACTAAGTATATTTAAAAAAATTCTATATTAATAATTGTAAGTTGAAAAAAGATTTTAAAGGTTGTATAATTTATATAGATAAAGGAGTTGATATTAATGAAAGTTTTAATATTAAATGGAAGCCCTCACATTAACGGTTGTACTGCAAAAGCATTAAAAGAAGTAGCCAATACTCTAAATAAAGAAGGAATAGAAACCGAAACGATCAATATAGGAAACAAAGATATTAGAGGATGTATATCTTGTAATTCCTGTAGCAAAAACAATAAATGTATCTTTGATGATTTAGTAAACGAAATAGCACCTAAATTTAAAGAATCAGATGGCCTTATAGTTGGTACTCCGGTATATTATGCCGGCGCTAATGGAACAATTATTTCACTTCTAGATAGATTATTTTATAGCACTAACTTTGATAAAACAATGAAAGTAGGAGCAAGTATTATATCATCAAGAAGAGCAGGAAGCACATCAGCTTTTGACGAAATAAATAAATATTTTACAATAAGTAGTATGCCAATAGTATCCAGTTCTTACTGGAATGAAGTTCATGGCTTTAATGAAGAAGATGTTGAAAAAGATTTAGAAGGATTACAAACCATGAGAAACTTAGGAAGAAATATGGCCTTTTTAATTAAAGCAATCAATCTCTGCAAAGAAAAATATGGCCTTCCTAAGAATGAAAAAGGATTATTTACAAGCTTTTCTGATAACTTATAAACCCTTCTTCCTACAAATATCTAGCATAACTATTTATCTATATTAGAATATATAATAATTAATATAACAATAAATATTAATTATTTTTTTTTATAAGCTATAAATAACTATAATAAAAATATTTATCTTGACTTGTCATCTGATACCATATATAATAAACAACATAAGAAAAGGAGAAATAATATGACAACTGATAAAGAAGAAATAAAAGTTAGAAGAGAAGAATATACTAGAACACGTGATTTTAAAACAATTAATTTGGGTGAATATCTAAG
>CASEAD010000153.1 GCA_949285775.1 uncultured bacterium | reverse complement strand
CTCTTCTAAAGTCTATATCATATCCCTCAATAGATAATATTTTTAAATAATTATTATCATCTAATATTATATCATCCTCTTCATTCCTTATAATAGTAATATAATAATATCTTTCTTCCTTATTCTCTGCTATTACTTTAATAGTAAAATTATTATCTCCTACTACCAATTCTTTTTCGCCTAAACCTTCTACAATCACCTTATCATTATAAGGTGTTCCTATTATCTCTAACTTGTCTATATTATAAGGTACTATTACTTCATAATTACTTTGATCTTTATCAAATTTTAATACACCCTTAGTTAAATATAACTCTTTTAAATAATTATTATTACTTAAGACATCTATATTATCACTACTAGAATTACTATTACTAGAATTATTACTAGAATTACTATTATTAGAATTATCACTAGAATTACTATTATTAGAATTACTACTAGAATTATTATCACTAGAATTATTATTAGAACTACTATCAATATTATCAGAACCAACATTAATGCCATTAGCATATCTATATAATATTGTTATAACTTCTGCTCTAGTATAACTTTCATTAGGTAAAAAATTAGTATTAGGAGTATTATGAATTAATCCCTCGCTAACAGCCCAATCAACCGCGTCTTTATAATATCTTCCATCTTCTACATCATTAAAATTATTCTCTAAAGTTGCCTTAGGCTCTCCAGCATATCTCCATAACATTGTTAAAAAATTTGCTTTAGTACAATTATTAGCAGGATAAAAATATGTATCATCACTTATAATTCCTACTTCTTTAGCCCAATATACGGAATCTGTATACCAACTATTTGAAGAAACATCAGCATACCCCGTATTAAGTGAAGCGCTTCCAATTACTACCTCACCAGGATATCCCGCCATTCTCCATAATAAAGTCAAAGCTTGAGCTCTTGTACAAGAATCAGTTGGATTAAACATAGAATTACTGGTTCCCCCTTCAACTATTCCATTATTTAATGCCCAGTAAACAGCATCATAATAATATTTTGTACTATCCGTTACATCAGCAAATTCTTGATTAATTTCACAATTTTCTATAGTAATTCTTCTTGAATTAAGAGTAAAATGTATAGCACTAGCATTAACTATATTCAAAGGATTTTCTTCGGCTACCTCATAAGATTTACAATTCTTATATGTTACATCATTAGCTCTTTCACCACCAAAATTATATAAATTACCACTAGCAGTACAATTATCAACAATAAATCCTTTAGATTTCATAGCACTATAAAATGAACTAGAAAATCTTCCTTGATGTTCAAAAAAGAAACCATATTTTCTATTTCCCATTGCCTTACAATTTTTAATAACAATAGACTCATCTTCACTATAACCAGTACCTATCCCAAAACCAGACGCTCCATAATCACTAGAAGTAGCAGCCTTACCACAACCAATCGCCATACAATTAGTTATAGTAGAATTAATAGGATTATCCATCCCAAATCCTGTACCATCAGTATTTTTTACAACTACATTATCCCAATCACAATCTTTATATAAATTTATCATAAAGCCTTTACCCGCTGTATTATATCCCCCTGTACTAGTAGCAAGTTTTCCATCTATCACAAAATCTTTAAAATCAGCATTAATTAAATAATCCGTATCCGCCCCATAAGTATCTCTATAATCATTATAATAAAACATATCTAAAGGTAATTCATGAGATCCTACTGGCAAAGGTAATTCATGAGATCCTACTGGCATAAGTATAGTACCAGATGATTCACTAGTTCCTGCCCCTTCAATAGTAACATTATCCCTACATTTAATAACATAATATTCTGTTTTCCTACTATCTAAATTATTACCACCAGAAGAAAAATAATAAGTACCAGATGGAATATATACAGTGCCTCCACCTTCATTAGAAACCGAATCAATTAAATTCTGTAAATAAGAAGTATTAAACTCCATACTATCATTACTAGCATCATTAAGTATTAAGTCCTCTGCTACAACAGTCCTACTACTAGACCTAGATTCCTCTATTATACTATCACTAGCGCTAGTAGGTATAATTACATCATTCCTTACCACAAATATTAAAACTAAACTTAAAATAATCAACATAAACATAAATCTATAATTTTTTCTTACTCCTAACAAAATACTCACTCCTACTCTATAACTAGTATAACACTAATTAAGAAATATTTATATACCTTAAAAGAAAAAAACACCATTATATTTGGTGTAATTTATTATTAATCTATATTAATTAAATTAATATAACCCTCTGCATCATAACTAAGAGATACCTCATAATTTAAACTATTATCTATACTTTCTTTTAATGAAGTTATCTCATCATCAGTACTAACAATAGATCCATTATATGAAACTGATATAGTATGATTACTATAATTATTATTACTTATAATTACTTGATCTAACATACTACGTACCATCAACCCAGAGCAACTTCCCTCCATCACTGAAAAAACACTATTAAATATATTAACTTCCGTATTGTCAATACTCTCACTAGTACTATCAATAACATCCCCAGCAGTATCAATAATATCATTAGCAGTATTAAATGTCTTACTAAAAAAATTAAAAATAAAAATCATAAATACTATAACTACTATTACAATTATAGCCATTAAAATCAAATATCCAATACCAAGACCCAATAAAAGTTTTTTACCTTTCTTATTACTATTTTCAACATATTTTTCTTCTTCTGGAATATATTTTTCATCTACTCCAATATATTCTCCATTTTTCTTCACAACATATACTCCTCTCAAAATATTTTATTCTAACACCACAGCAGTTCCACTTACTGTCACTATTATCATTGAAATCGGTTGATCATGCCCACTAACAGGTTCTATATCAACTTTAACACCAACCAAAGCATCAGCCCCTATCTTTTCAGCCTTATTAATCATTTCATTAATCGCATCCGCTCTAGCATTAACTACTTCCTCTTCATATTCTTCTACCCTACCACCTAAAGCATCAGTAAAAGAAGCTGTAAAATCTTTAACTAAATGAATACCCGTAATAGCCTCACCAAAAACTACTCCCCTATATTCTTTTATCTTTTTTCCTTCCAATAAAGACGTCGTTGAAATTAACATAATTTCACCTCCCTTCTTTATAACTAGCAACAAATATTGCATTCATAACAAAATTATAGCACAATAACTTAAAAAAGCATAGTCAAAAATTACCACTTTAAATAAAAGTTATTTTTTAAATTATAGCGCATAATAAAACAAGAGGTGGTATTTATTACAAAGAAAGATGGATTAAATTTTAAAAATATGCAAATACTTAGAGAAAAGAAAAAAATAACGCAAGTTAAATTAAGTCTCATGGTAGGTGTATCTCAACAAAGTATTACCTACTATGAAACAAATACAAGAACCCCATCCTTACCTGTTGCTTTAAAGATCGCTAAAGCATTAGATACTAATATAGAAGGATTAATGGATGGCGATAATATTATTACTAAATATTATACTTTATGTGACTCGGATAAAGAAGCAATAAATAAAATGATAGAAACTTTATATAATAAAAAATAAGAACTACTATTTATTTTGTTGATTTAAATAGTAGTTTTTAATTAATTGCTAAAACTCTCTTATTAATATCTTTATCACTATTTAATAAATATAACATATTAGTTATATAATCATAATAATTACATTCCTTATATTGTTTTAATTTTGCAATATCTTGTTGTAATTCTATATTAGATTCTAATAAATTACCCTTTTCTTCTATAATATTTGTTATAAATATTACATATTCATATTTTATCTTCTTTATTAATTCTTTATTAAAATCATGATTATTTATCGCTAAAGAAATAATATCTACATAAATATTTGCTATCTTATTATCTATTTCTCTTTGTTCTACAATACTTAAACTCTCTTTTTTATCCTCTATTTCTTTAATAATACTATTAACCATCTCTAAGTT
>CASEAD010000152.1 GCA_949285775.1 uncultured bacterium | reverse complement strand
TTGTTCGTAATTTAGTTTGTTAAGTATATTTTTTTATATATTTGTCTTGGTTGTAGTTATATTCTTTGTTATTCATAATAAAATTTCACCTTGTTATCTTTGATTTTATTATATATATTATTTATGGGGGATATATTTATGATTTATTTTAAAAAGTGTAAATTAAAGAGTAAAGTTTTTGGTGATTTTGTTATTTTTTTTATTAACTGTGCTATAATCTAGGAGAAGGTAGGTGTTATATATGAAATGTGTAGCAATTAAAGGGGTAAGGGAATTTGAGATTAAAGAAATAGAGGAACCAGTATCTAATGGTGAAGAAGTTGTTATTGATGTTAAGAAAACTGGGATATGTGGTTCTGATATTCATTATTGGGAAGCTGGTGGTCCTGTTGGGATGGTAATGGGTCATGAATATTGTGGCGTTGTTACAGATACTGGTAGTAGGGATGATTTAAAGGTAGGTGATAGAGTTACGGCACTTCCAATTTCACCTTGTGGTCATTGTCATGCTTGTTTAACGGGTAATCCACAGTATTGTGCGGAAACTTGGACGTATGCGACGGGTCTTGCTTTAACGAATCCGGGGGGGCTTGCTCCTAAGATGAAAATTAGACCTGATATGGTTATTAAGGTTCCTGATGAGATGAGCGATGAGGAGGTGGCAATGGTTGAGCCTACGGCTGTAGGTTTACATGCGATACATTTAGCGGATATTAAGGTTGGTCAGAAGGTGTTAGTTATTGGAGCGGGTATAATTGGTCTTGTTACGGCGATGTTTGCTAAGAAAGAAGGAGCTAGTTATGTAGCAATTTCTGAGACTAATGAGGCTCGTGGCAAGAAAGCTGTCTCTTTGGGTGTCGCTGATGCTTGGTTTGATGCTAAGGATGAGAAGTTTATGGAGAATGTTATGTCTAATGTTGAAGGTGGCTATGATGTGGTTATAGATTGTTGTGGTAATGGTCATGCTGTTAGTAGTGCGCTTGTTACTGTTAGGCCTGGTGCAACTGTTATTTTGGCTGGTGTTTCTTTAGAGCAAATTACTGTTCCTAGTATTCTTATGGTTATGAGGGAACTTACGGTTAAAGGAGCAATTGCTTATTCTAAGATGGAGTTTCAATCTACTATTGAATTGATTGCTAGTAAACAGATTGATGTTTCTATGTTTGTAGATGAAATTATTGGTTTAGATGGTGTTCAAAAGGCTTATGAAAAACTTACTTCTGGGGTAAGTGATGCGGTTAAGATATTGGTAGATCCTAATAAATAAGAGTGATTTTTATCACTTTTTTCTATGTAAAGTAATATTAAATATTATTAATTTAATTGCTAATGGTTTTTTTGTTTAGTATAATTAAAGTGGAGGTTATTAATGGAAGAAGCTGCTTTAAAGGTTTTAGAAAAATTTGATGATAATGGACAAGAGGCTTATATTGTTGGTGGTTATGTTAGGGATAAGTTACTTGGTATAAAGAGTAATGATATAGATATATGTACTAGTGCTACTCCTAAAGAGATAATAGGTATATTTAAGAATCAGACTACTAATTATAATTATGGTTCTGTTGGGGTTATTTATAAGAATATGATATTTGATGTTACTACTTTTAGGAAAGAGATTAAGTATGAGAATAATAGGAAGCCTGTGAAGATTAAATATATTAAGAAAATAAAAGCTGATTTATTGAGAAGGGATTTTACTATTAATACTTTATGTATGGATAAAGATGGTAAGATTTTAGATATTTTAAATGTAAGGAGTGATTTAGATAGGAGGGTTATTAAGACTGTTGGTAATCCTAGGTATAGGTTGAAGGAAGATGTGTTAAGGATACTTAGAGCGGTTAGGTTTGCTACTATATTAGATTTTAGTATTGATGATAAGACTAAATATTATTTGAGCAAGTATGCTTATTTGTTAAAGAGGCTTTCTTATAATAGAAAAAAGGAAGAGTTAGATAAGATATTTATGAGTAAGAATAGGGAAGTTGGTGTTAAGTTAATAATAGATTTAAAGTTAGATAAGTATTTAGAAATTCCTAATTTAAAAGATATTGTGTTATGTAATGATATTTTAGGGATATGGACACAACTTAATGTTGATGATATTTATCCTTTTACTAAGGTAGAGAAGGTACAGATGAA
>CASEAD010000151.1 GCA_949285775.1 uncultured bacterium | reverse complement strand
GAGAGTAAGATTGATAGTAATTTAAGAGATAAATACGATCAGATAAATAGATGTGTTTCTATTATTAAGAGTAATGATGATATTAATAAGGAATTAGATAAGAAGATGTTTGAAGAGATAGTTAAGTTAAGGAATAGGAAGATAAGTAATTTTGATTTGTATAGGAAATTAGTGGAGGCTAATAATCAGTTTCTTACTTTAAAGGATAAGTATAAGGAATTAAATAAGAATGAGGATATTAAGTCTCTTAGTAAGAAGATAGAAGATGCTGATGAGAATTTAGAGGTTAATATTGATTATTATAATAGGAATATTAGTGAGTATAATAAGTTAATTAAGTTGTTTCCTACTAATATTGTTGCTAGTATATGTAAATATAAAGAGAAGTTATTTTTTGATAGAAAAGATATGTCTGATGATATATTTGATGATTTTAAATTATAATCCAGTTTATGGGTTATTTTTTTTTATAATTTAAATATAATTATTTAGGTGGAATAATGAAAAATAACTTTATTAAATCTACGATTATTTTAATTATAGCAGGTCTTATTACTAAGGCTTTAGGGATGATTATTAAGATTAGTTTGACTAGGGCTATATCTACAGAAGGGATTGGGGTTTATTCTTTAGTATTACCTACTTTTAATTTGTTTATTACTTTATGTTCGATGGGTATTCCTATAGCGATATCTAAATTGATTAGTGAGCATAAGCATAATAATAAGAGGGTTGTTTTATCTATTGTGCCTATTATTTTATTGTTTAATGTATTTTTAATGGGTATTTTATTTTTAATTGCACCTATACTTAGTAAATATTTGCTTAAGAATAGTGTTACTTATTATCCTCTTATGGCGGTTGGGTTAACACTTCCTTTTATATGTATATCTTCTATTTTAAAGGGTTATTTTTTTGGTAAGGAAGAGATGGTGCCAAATAGTTTATCTAATATTGTAGAGCAGTTAATGAGATTATTTCTTACTATTTGGTTTATTCCTAAGTTAATGGTATATGGTCTTAATATTGCTATTACGGGGGTTGTACTTATTAATGTTATTAGTGAGTTTGTATCAATATTAGTTTTACTTATTTTTGTTCCTCGGAATATAGAGATACATATTAGTGATTTTAAGTATGACGCTAGTATTATTAAGGATTTACTTAGTATTAGTATTCCTACTACGGGTAGTAGATTGATTGGGTCATTGACAGTATTTTTAGAGCCTATTATTTTGACTTTTGTTTTGAGTATGGTTGGTTATAGTAGTAATTATATTACGATAGAGTATGGTATTATTAATGGGTATGTTTATCCCCTACTTCTTTTGCCTTCCTTTTTTACGATGGCTATTAGTAATGCATTAATGCCTGTGGTATCTAATTGTTATAGTAATAGGAATTATAGATATACTAAATATAAGATTAAACAAGCTATTCTTTTATCTTTAATAATTGGGATACCTTGTACTTTGTTATTTATGTTTATACCAGAGTTTTTTCTTAATTTGATATATAATACTAATGAGGGAGTTAATTATATTAAGATAATAGCGCCTATATTTATTTTACATTATATACAGGGGCCTCTTACTACTAGTATGCAAGGGATGGGGCTTGCTAAGGAGGCTATGATGGGAACTTTGATGGGATCTGTTATTAAGACTATTTTGTTATTTGTTTTATCTTTATTTGGGATTGGTATGTGGGGATTATTAATTGCTAGTCTTAGTAATATTGTTTTTGTTACTCTTCATCATGCGTATTATGTTATTAAGAAGTTATAGATTTATTTACTATATTTATCTAAGAAGCTATGATATTCTTTATTTATTTTATATCCTAGGACACAGTTTAGGTTAATGTTATCTAAGCTTTTCATAATATTGTTATCTATATTAGGATTAATTTTTTTTAAATCTTTTATTAGGGCTTTAATTTCTTCTCTTTTACTAGGGTTGATATTAGAGGTTGAGCATTTTTCTGTGAATTTGCATGCACAGTTTATGAATGATAAGTTATTATATTTTTGCCACGCTATGATAGATTCTTCTTTTACTAGATAGATTGGTCTTATTAATTCTAGTCCTGCAAAATTCTCACTGTGGAGTTTTGGAAGCATAGTTTTTATTTCTGATCCGTAGAACATTGATAATAGGGTTGTTTCTATTACGTCATCGAAGTGATGGCCTAAGGCTATTTTGTTGCAACCTAAGGATTTAGCTTTGCTATAGAGATATCCTCTTCTCATTCTCGCGCATAGGTAACAAGGGCTATCTTGGGCTAGTTCTTCTGTTACGTCAAAGATATTACTTTTGAATACCTCTATATCTATATTTAGTGTTTGGGCTAAGGTTTCTATTTGGTTTCTTGTTTTATCGGTATATCCTGGATCCATTACGACATATTGAGCATCAAATTTATATTTTCCGTGTCTTTGTAATTCTTGAATGCATTTAGCCATGAGGAATGAGTCTTTTCCTCCGCTTATACAAACCATTATTTTATCATTTTCTTTTACTAGTTCATAAGTAGTTATAGTTTCTATAAATTTTCTCCATATATCTTTTCTAAATTTTTTTATAATACTTCTTTCTATTTCTTGATATTTTTCCATTATTGGTCACTTCCTTGTATTAGATTATAGCATAATTGTAGAGATTTGATAATGTTTTTAGTAATTGTTTGTTAATTCTTAATTTAATTATTTTATTCATAGTATAATTAGGATGGAGGTTGATAGCAATGAAAGAATATGAAGATATTGTTGCTATATTAGCGAGGGAGCATGTAAAAGAGGATAGAATTAAAAGAGAAATGCTAACAGATGTTAAATATATGGATTGGCTTGTTGATTTTACTTTAAGATTTCCTAAATTTTACCATGATGATTGGTTATATGCTGAAGATTCTATTAATATTAAAGATTTGGAAAATGCTAAAAATATTTGTTATCTTTTTGATGTAATTAATGACTATTTGTCTAAAAATTATATTGTGCCATATAAGGGAGATTGGGATGAATATTATTTAATTAAGTATAATAATATTGGTTTTAAGATTGGTGTTATGTCTGGGCAAGGTACTAGTTTTTACTGTGAAAGAGTTTCAGTAGATAAGAATAATTTAGATAATTTTATTGATTTTTATCATATTTTTAATAAGGATGATATTAGATATGGCAATAGATATGATGAAGGTATTATTAATAAATTTAATGAGTTAGTAAGTATTGTTAGGAGTTTGTACGAAAGTGGTGTTGATATAGAAGATATTGTTATTACATTTAATAATACTATAGATAAAATTGATGATGATGAATGTTATGGGGATACTAAAGTTAGGGTTCTTAAGAAATAGGTCTTAGTTTTATACTAGGGCTTTTTAATTATTTTATTTTTATATTCTTCTTTAATGATGTTAT
>CASEAD010000150.1 GCA_949285775.1 uncultured bacterium | reverse complement strand
TATATGTCATTATTTAAATGGAGTTTGTTTTGAAAATGCAAATGTTGATGTGAGTAAATATTTACCATTTCATATAAATAGTAATAATAAAATATTTGGTGTTAATAATGCAAAATCTATTATGATTTTTAAGGGTGGAACAGATGATGCTATTCACCATAGTTTAACAATTTCCAAAATTGGAAATTTAGAGAATGATGAAGATAAACAACGTTATGATATATATTTAAATTATGAAGCAATAAGATGGGAATGCTTTAATGATGAAAATTGTATGCCTCAACAAAAAAAAGTAGTAGTCACTAGTAAAACTTCTAGATACTCCAAAACAGAAAATGGTAATGTTACAAGTTTAGAAATTAAAAATATAATAGATGATTTAAATAGCGAATTTAAAGATAATACATTTATTCAATTAGTTATAAAGGAATTACAAACTTTTGCTAATAAAATGAATATTCAAAAAGGAATAAGTCAAGAAAAGTTAGACCTGCTGTCTCCAAAATTATTTATAGATAAATCTGTTGATGAAATTTGTTCTTTAGTAAGTTCAAATCAAGATTACTATTTTAAGTTAGTTGCTGAACAATTTGGTAATCTCACAAATGGTTCAAGTTTAGAGAAAAAAGGACAAATAAAGGTTTTAAAACAAAATTCACAAAGTGGCACAAAATAATTGTTACTTTTTCTTATATTTGATATAATGTATAAATGGTAAAATAAAAAGAAAAAGTCTATTGCCAATTTTATTGAAACTTCGTTTCGACAAAACTTGCCACGACTTTTATTTTTTGAATAATGATTTTACTAACCCTTTTGTAGTTTCAAGTAGTTTCTTTTTATTAACATCTTCAACAGTCCAATATGAATGTTCTGTGCCATCTTCATCAACATAAGTTTTTAAAACTTGTTCCCATCTTTCGCCATTAGTATAATCTCTGTTAATTGCTTCATCAATTTCTTCAGTAGTAAGATTTAATCCCATTTTTTTATTAAATTCATTTATAAATCTTGTTGCTCTTTTATAGCCTCTTTCAGGAATAGTTCTATTAGAATATAATAATTTTAATGCAACTAATTGTAAAACTATTCTTCTCAACTCAACATCGCAATTATGGTCATATATACATTCTTCTAACTCTGTAAAGCCTAATTCGTCAGTATATTTTTCTTTAAATAATACTAATAATTCATCTAAAGTAATATCATCAACAGAAAAATAATCTTTTAAATTATAATCAACATCAACTTTACCACTATCAGGGTCGGCATGTAATAAAAAATCTGGTAATTTACTACATGAGAATGGATTATATTCGATACCTTTTCTATCAATTCTTATATATAGTATTTTTTTTTGACCTACTTTTTCTCCTTTGTCATTATAAACATATCTAATACTGCCACCTTTTGAACGATAATTACATTCCATTAAACATAATTGTTTGTGTGGTAGTCTATACATCAATTGTTTTAAATCCATTACTTTTGATAAATTCTCTATATCCTCAAAATTACAATATATTGTTCCTTCAGAAAGTTCTAATTCTCGCTCTGGATATTTCATCTCATACCAATATACAATATTATCTATAAGTTCTTGTATGTATTCAACGTCAATAAAAGAATGGTAACCTTTTTTAATTGCCTTTTTTAACCAAGTTAATAATTCTTTATTTTTTGATATATCATATTTTTTTGTATCTTGCTTATAAAATCTTTCAGCTTGTGCTATTGTCATATAAAACCTCCCATTTGTAATAACTATTTTAACATAAAATTAATCATTTTTATCATTTTTTGATACATTTTATCAAAAATGTAGTATGACTTAATTAGTTAGTGATTATTATTACCTATAAATTTATGCCTAGTGGTTGTTATATTTCTACCAAAAGAGCACCAGTAAACAAATTGTCCAAACTTTTATAGTTAAGGACTTAAATATATAAGTATCAATTTTAAAAAGAAGTTGGTAACGAATTAAAGAAAAAATAGAATTTATACAATGCTTTAAGTTAGTGCTATTGTAAAATATATGGCCTTTTTAGTAAAAAAGCTAAAGAAGGTTTAAACGATAAATATATTGATGTTGTTAATGATATGTGTGAAGATATTTTTTTGATGATGACATTATAGATTTAAATTTATGTGAAGAAAATATGAATTTGAAAGATAGATTTTTGGTTAATTTAGTAAGATGTGTTTAAAGCAATATAAAAATGTATTATAATATTTAACAGGTAAAGAGATAAAAAGGTGGATTTATTAGGAGGAGGAAAATATGATTGGTACAAGCAGTTATAAAAATTGGCAGTCAGATAAATATAGAACCTATTCTATATCTGGAAATCGTGGTAAAGATGCTAATTATCAAGGAAAGTGTTATCCTGAATTAGCACCTAAATTGTCTTTTTGGAAAATATGGCATGATAATATTGGGAAAGTTTCTGAAGAAGAAAACAGTAGATATTATGTTCAAGAATATTGGAATCAAGTATTATCAAGATTGGATCCAGAAGAAGTATACATAGAACTTGATAATTCTATATTACTTTGTTATGAACCTAATACAGAGTTTTGTCATAGACATATTGTTGCAGCATGGTTTGAAATATTATTGGGTGTAAAAGTAAAGGAAGTTAAATCAAAAGATTATCAAATAGAAGAAATAGATAGACCAGAATATATTAAACAATATTTAGAAGATGCGATGCGATTAAATAGAAATATGAGGGAATTTAAGTCATTAAGAGCATTATATTTATTTGAAAAAGGGGAAAGTTTAGAGGCAAAAGCAGATGAATTAGAAGAAAAAACTGGCAAATGTTATGATAATTATAGACAAGCTGCTTGTTTCTTAAGAGGCGATGCCGATATGGCCGAAGATGAATATAGAGAATTGGAAAATCAAAGAATATTAATAAAAACAAAAAAATAAATAATTAAAGAATATGGTGTAAATGTCAATAACTCATTGTATGAGAGTGAGTTATTTTCTTTTGTTTTTTTAAGAAAAAAAGGATTGTTTAAATAGTAGATATTATAAAAAAGATATAAACTATGAACAAGTTTATTCAAAATGAATATTACTAAAAGATAATGATGAGTTGGAGTATTAATTATAAAAATTATCAATAAATGGTGTATAATTATATTGTGGTGATAATAAATGAGAATTGGTATTGATATAGATAATACTCTGACTGATATAAATGATAAATTAACTAATGCTGCAGTCGAGTATGCCAAAACTTTAAATAAATATGTGGAAAATACAAGTTTAAAGATAAATGATATTCATAATAATGGGAATGTTTATCAAAAATTATTTGGTTTTACTTATAATGAGTTAAAATATTTTTTGGGAACAATACAAGAAAAAATTACTAATAGTGCAATTCCTAGAGATTATTGTGTGGAAATAATAAAAAAATTGCATAATGACGGCAATGAAATATATATAATAACTGCAAGAGATAGTGAATTTCACGAAAATCCTTATTTACAAAGTGAAATTTGGTTAAAAGAAAATGATATATATTATGATAAATTAATTGTAAATGCGAGAGACAAAGCAAGAATATGTTTAGAAAATGATATTGATTTGTTTATAGATGACAGTATAAGTAATTGTTTGAATGTATCAAGTGTGGGAATTTTAGCATTAACGATAGGAAATAGTAAAGAAATATATAATAAAATATTAAATTTTGATAATTGGCAACAGATTTATGATTATATAAATAAAAATGTTCTTGTGAAAATTACAACTTATGACATAAAATATAAAGATAAAGTTTGTAACTTCGTAAATGAAAGTATGCATAAATTTATAGGTAGAGAGCATAAAGAAAGACCTGATGTATCTAATATAGATGAATACTACATTAAAAATAACGGAAATTTTTGGTTGGCTGTTGATATTAAAAAGAAAGAAATTATTGGAACCATAGCTCTTGAAAATACAAATAATAAATATGGAATATTAAAACGATTTTATGTGGATGAAAAGTATCAAAATAAAGGAATTGGAACTAGACTATATGATACTTTTAATGAATATGTTAAGTCAATGACTAAAATAGATAAAATTTATTTAGCTTGTGGTCGAATTTTAAGAAAGGCACATATTTTTTATAAAAGTAAAGGATTTGTACAAGTTGGTCATATTGATATAGATATGCATTATGCAACTGATGATGATTTCTTTATTAAATATATAGATAGATAATTTTTGCAAAGACGGTAAAATAATTGAAAGTTAATAGATAAGTTAAGTGAGAATGAGGTAAAATATGAAATACAAAGATATGAAACAAGCAGTTAATCTACTAGCTAATGAATGGGATTTAGGTAAAACTTCTTCTAGAGCTAAAGGTAACGTGTGTGCTTGGATTTATTTGCTTGAAATATTAGAAGAAACAGAAAAAATGATTATAGAAAAGGATAACGGAAGGTTAATAGGCTTTTGTGGTTATGCCAAATGGAAGTCAAGTAAGCATATTATAAAGAAAAAAATTTACCATATTATTAAAGTAATTTTAATTCATAGTCCCCTAATAAGAGATAAAAAGGCATTAGTTAAATATAATGACGATTATGATTATACACCTGATGAGTTACAAGAAAGATTTGATGGTGAAATAAGTATTATTATTCTTGATAAAAATTATCGTGGTAAAGGATTAGGAAAAAAGATGCTTCAGAAGGTATTTGAATATGCTAAAGATGATGATGTTAAATGTTTACAAATATTAACTGATGAATCTTGTAATTTTAGATTTTATGAAAGACTTGGCTGTCGAAAGGTGTATGAAAAAACTATCCCAAATGGTGAACCAAACAAATATGGAGATACCGTTTCAGAACAAGGTTATATATACGAAAAGATATTGAACGGGTAATATTTTTCTAAAACTATTTGAATTTTTATAAATGTAGGATAAAACATTAATATATTTAATATTCATCAATCTACTTTTGGGTAAGAGTTAAAAATGTGCTACTTGATTACTCTATTGACGAATCTGTTTAACGAACTTTTATATATATATAAGTCAGTCTGCGTGATTGATTTTTTCGTATTTAGGAAAAAGTCTTTCAAGGAAAGGGGTAAATAATTTATGAGTTTTTAAAATATTAAATATATATTTGAAAATAAAAATATAAAAAGTATTAAAAAAATTATCAATGGTAATTTAAGAATAATAGATAAACCATCTCTCTTTTATCTAGAATTACATAGGATTATATTTAATTAAGTAATATTTCTTTCATTTAACTATTTCCATGATATATTTGTTGATAATTTATCTAATAATTATATGATTAAGACACATTGATAGCATCGATATTGATATAGTTTATAAAAGTTCTAAAAGTAGATGACTTTGAAATTTAAATATGATAAAATAGTAGGTAATTAAGGGAGGTTTGTTTATGGCAGAAAGAAAGAGAGAGAAAATATCTTATGAGTCAATAATTGCAGGACTATTATTAAAATTTAAATTAATTGATAATGTAGATTTTAGTTTAATAGTTGAAGATTTTAAAAATTTAACAAAAACTGATGTTTGTGGTTCATGGTATATTTTTGGTAAATATGTAAAAAGGGATGAAAATGGAATTATTTCGTTAGCAGATGGGATAACACTTGATTATTTTATTGAGGAGGAAAATCAAACTTTGGCTGAAAAGTTATTAGAAGTAGCTGGTAATAAAGTTAGTGATTACATCAAAGGTATAGATATAGAAAAATATAAAGCAGAAAAAGGAAAGATTTTGACAGATAATAAAGAAAAAGTTTTAAATGAAGCAAATGTATTACTTATATCAGATATTCAGGATGATTATGATGAGCTTATAAAGTATGGTTTTAAAAATGTTGATTATTTTAAATCTATTATAAGAGCAGATGCGTATTTTGCTAAAAAGCCAGAGGAATTAGAAAAATATCATTTAATTATAAAAGGAAATCAAAATGTTCAATATTGTTGTTTGGGAGGAAATGTTGAATTAGATACAATAATCGATAGATTAGGAAGTAAAAAAAATAATATTGTACTAACTTTATTTAGATATGATTATTCAGACTATATAGAATTAAATACTTATTTGAGTGATATGATTAATTATAGAAATTGGAAGGTAAAAGAATTAACATATCAAGGCATCTTTGATAGAATTGTAGAGAATATGCTAATTAATCATACATTAGAAAAAGTTACTTCAAAAGATAAAGAATTTGTTCCAATAGAGGATAAAATTAATCCTAATAAATTACCTTTGCCTGTAAACAAATCAGATTTAAGAATTTTGTATTTGGATTCTATAAGAATTAGTGATTTTGCGCAAAGAATTGCAGAAGAATTAAAATTAGATATTACTTTTAAGGAAGATAATAATTATGGTTTAGGAAGACATGTTAAAACACATTTAGGTGATTATGATATTATTATTGTAAGTAATATGTATTCAAGTAATCTTTTATGTATGAATAATGAAAGTACAGAACAGTGTAAGGATACTGGAAGACAATTAACACTACTTGTAAGTTATAATAATTTTTATTATGGCGTTGATGGGGATTTGGGTGATGGTATTAGATTAAATTATAGATATGGTGGGAATGCTGCTCCAAACTTAGATTTTTATAGTAAAGAGTTTAGAGTTTTAAGACAAAAAATTGAAATAGAAGAAGGTGATGAATATTGGAAAAAATATAGTCAAAGTGAATATTCTCAAATGAAGTCTATTATTGAAGCATCAGTTAATTTTTATAATGAAGCATTAACTCAAATTGGCAAAAATTCAATAAGTGATTTAGATTTTAAAACAGCTAGTGAATTTGATAATGAGTATATATCAGTCATTGAGAATATAAGAAAAAGAAAAGAAGCTGAACTTGCTCCTATAAAATCATTTGATAACATAAGAAATTCAATTTTAAGTTATTTGTTTTATAGAAATAATGGATTAATAAATCAAACTCCAGATGGATTAAGAATTATAGAGGGTGATGATGGTATTAAAGTTGAAAATATTTATCAAGGTAGAACATTATGTACTATTGCTTTTCCAAAAAACTATGAGCATGATTATTTGAGAATATTTAAAATTCAAACTCTATCTAAAAAAGGAACTTTATCTAGTCCACAAATAATTGGTTTATATACGAGTAAATATGATGGTCTTGAAGGTATTCCAAATAGACCTAATGAAAAGCAAGAAAGGGCTCTTATATCTATTGAAAAGAAAATTAATAGCGCTATAAGCCCATTGAATAAAGAAGCTTGGATGAGGTATTTGGGACAAAAAGAATATGAACAAACAAGGATAAAAAGAAAAGATAAAAAAAGAAGAAGGTGATATTAAAAATTTAATTTATAATAGAATTAGGAAATTTATATAAGCTTTCTTTTTTTGTTTAGTTAGTAAAAATTATGGGAGTAAGTTATAAACAACAACAGAAAAAATTAATTACTCCTTTTTTATATAGATATAATTTATGGTAGTTTTCTATCTAGATAGTGTTTGATAAATAATCATTATAAACACAACTATATTGTAATGGTAGGTAATTTTATTGTTACTTTAGTTCCTTTATTTTGTTTAGATGTATAATCTATACTACCGTTATGAGCTTTTATTATTTCGTTAGATAAACTTACACCTAATCCACTTCCTTTTACTTTGGTTGTAAAAAACATTTCTTTTACTTTACTTAATGTATATTCATCCATTCCGCTACCGGTATCTTCTATTTCTATATAATATTTGTCTTTTAATGAGTGAGTTGTTATTGTAATTGTTCCTTTTTCTTTTATGGCTTCTATACTATTCTTTACTATATTTATAAATACTTGTTTTAATCTATTATAATCTCCTTCAATAAATATTTCTTCTTTGGTTATTTGATATTTTAATTTAATATTTTTGCTGTTAATTAATAAGTGTAATTCTTCTATAATATTTTCTAATAAGTAGTTTATATCAATTATTTCTTTATCTATTTTTATTTTGCTAAATTCCATAAAGTCACTCATTATGTTTAAACTTCTTTCTAATTCTTGTTTTATTATTGGTATATATTTATTTACTTGTTCATTATTGTTTGTATCTAACATATCTATATATCCTTTACAAACTGCAATAGGATTTTTTACTTCGTGAGTTATTTTGAATAGAGAATTTTTTAATTGTTTATCTTTTTCTAATTCTGATACTGTTAAATGTAGGGTAGTTATTTTATCTGCTAGTTTAAATAAATATAGCATTGAGAATGGTACTAAATAAAAGATTATTATCATTGATATTAGTTCTATTATTGATATTATACTGTTTCCATTGTAAGTAAAGAAATATTCAAATGATAGAAAGAATCCTTGAATTATTGCGATTAAGATTATTAGTTTATTGTCTTTTATATTTTTCTTTTTTGCTATTAAGTATATTAAAAAATAACATATAAACTTTATAATCATTATTAGTATTGATATATTTAATATATATTTGGAATATATGACAATTATTAGAAATAATATTAATGATATAGTTGGTTCTTTTTTTAGATATGCTACGACTATAGGAATGTTACAAAATAATAAGATTCTAGTATTGTTTTCTATATTACCATATTTTAGTGATAGATAAAGTGATGAAAATAAAGCTACATTTAGTAATATGCTGTTATATTTTTCGCATTTTAGTTCACGATAACAATTGTAAATGAAATATACTATAATTGGGAATAATATTAAGACAATATTTAAAATAACATCTTTCATTATATTCATATATTTTTTCCTCTTTTCTGATATTAGTATATTATATATAAAGTTACTTTTTTGTCGAATGGTGTCGAATAGTTAAAAAAATGTCGAAATTATGATTTTAAAAAATAGAAGTAATGTATTTATTTACTTCTATTTTAGTTCATCCATATATTTTTTTAGTTGTTTTGCTTCTTTACCGAAAATTATTTTTAATTGATCTTCTATTTCAACGACACCTTTGGCGCCTAATTTCATTATGCCATCTTTATTGGCAAGGGATACGTCTTTTAAGGTAACTTTGAAACGAGACATTTCGACTTCGGTATCAATAATATTATCTTTCCCTCCTAGTAATTCTACTAATTTATTTATTTCTAATTTAAAGTCTTTTTTATTCCCTT
>CASEAD010000149.1 GCA_949285775.1 uncultured bacterium | reverse complement strand
AAGAAGAAGAAAAATACTTTATAAGTGTTGTTGATATAGTTGGAGTACTTGCTGATAGTAGTGAACCAAGAAAATCTTGGAATTGGTTAAAAAATAAACTGAAAAACGAAGAAAATTTTGAAACGTCTAGTGTCACTAGACAGTTGAAATTGAAAGCATAAGATGGTAAATATCGTATGACTGATGTAGTTGATATTGAAGGAATGTTTAGAATTATTGAATCTATTCCTAGTAAGAATGCTGAACCTATAAAGGTATGGTTAGCTAAATTAGGTAGTGAAAGGGTTGATGAAGTATTTGATCCATCATTAACTATGCAAAGAGCGATAGATACGTATAGGGCTAAAGGTTATGATGAGGGATGGATTTCTAAAAGAATTAAAGGTATTCAGGATAGGAAACAACTTACAGATGTATGGAAAGATGGGGGTATTGAAAGTAATATGGAGTATGCAATTTTAACTAATGAAATTTATAAAGAATGGTCTGGCATGACTGCTAAAGAGTACAAGCAGTATAAAGGTCTTAGAAAAGAGTCTTTAAGAGATAATATGAGTGATGTTGAAGTAGCGCTTGCTGATTTAGGAGAGATTGCAACTAGGGAAATAGCTAGAAAGAAAAACCCTAAGGGTTTAAATGAGAATATTGAAGTAGCAAGGCGTGGGGGAAAAGTTGCTGGTAATGCTAGAAAAGATTTGGAGCATGAAATTGGTGAGAGTGTTGTTACTGATAATAATGTTTTAAATTATCGATATGTAGATGATGTGAAAGAAATAGGAAATAAATAGTAGTTATATTATTTTTTCTTTTTATTTATACCTATCATTGATCCTAATGTTGATGTTAATAGTAATATTGAATAATATAATAGGGTTCTTATGGTAAATGATTTGGTTATTAGGGTTACTACTAAGAATATTATAATTATGATGCTACCTAGTTTTAATCCTTCTATGTAGCCTCTTTTATTACTTTTAGTTCCTAAGATATAGCTTGATATGAATAGGGATAATAAGGGGATTATTAGTTTTAGGCTAGTTATTATATTGTTATTTAAAATATTAAAGTAATTAAATATGGTAATAAATATAGTACCTATTAATATAGAGGCAAAGAAATATATTAAAGACATGTATAAATTTTTAATCATTGTATCACCTAATAAAATATATGAGTTGTATAAAAAAATAGACTTATATACATAATATTAATAGGTGATGATATGGATTTTTTAATTGTATTTATTAGGACTTTATTTTTTTACTTTTTTATATTTGTGATTTATAGAATTATGGGTAAGAGAGAAGTTGGGCAATTAGGGATTATAGATTTAATAGTGTCTATATTGATAGCAGAGTTGGTTGTTATTAGTATAGAAAATTATGATAAGGATATTATGTATTCGATAGTGCCTATTCTTACTTTAGTGTTATTACAGGTTAGTTTGTCTTTTATGTCTTTAAGGTTGCCTAAGTTTAGGATATTTTTAGATGGTAATCCTTCAGTTATTGTTAAGAATGGGAAGATAAATTATAAAGAGATGATTAAGCAGAAGTATAATTTAGATGATTTGATGGTACAGTTAAGAGAGAAGGGGTATAGGTCTATAGAAGAGATAGAGTATGCGATATTAGAGAATAATGGTAGTTTATCTATTTTTGCTTATCCTAAGGATAAGAAGAGGACGCCTTTGCCTTTACCGCTTGTACTTGATAGTAATATTCAATCTGATACTTTAAAGATGTTAAAGAAGGATGAGAAGTGGGTAATGGATGCTTTGAGGAAGAAGGGAATTGTTTTGGAAGAGGTATTTTATGCTTTTTATAAAGATAATAATATTTTTGTTATTAAAAATAGGGATTTGATAGAGTAGTTATTATTTTATCTTTCTTTTTTTTTAAAAATAGTGTAAAATATATTTTGGTGATATTATGGTTATTAAAAATGTTAAGGGTTGTAATGATTTTTTACCTAAGGAACAAGTTGTTAGGGATTATATTAATGATAAGTTGAGAGAGACTTTTGTTGAGTATGGGTATCTTCCTATAGAGACTTCTATATTATGTTATTATGATATGTTGATAGATAAGTATGATCCTAATAATGATTTGGTTAAGGAGATATATAAGTTAAGTGATCAGGGTAATAGGGAGCTTGGGTTAAGGTATGATTTGACGGTTCCTTTTGCTAAGTTTATAGCGCTTAATAAGAATAAGATTAGTTTTCCTTTTAAGCGATATGAGATTGCTCGGGTATTTAGAGATGGTCCGGTTAAGTTAGGTAGAGTTAGGGAGTTTACGCAGTGTGATGTTGATGTTGTTGGTTTATCGGGGCAGATGATAGAGGCTGAGTGTTTGAGTTTATATGTTAGTGCTTTTAATAAGTTGGGTATTGATATTAATATATTATATAATAGTAGGAATTTAATGAAGGGGTTAATATTAGATTGTGATATTGAGGAAGATTATATTCCTTCTGTTATCACTATTATTGATAAGATGAATAAAATATCTAGGGATGAATTTATAGATATGTTATTGGATCTTGGTATTGATAATGGTAAGATAGATAAGTTAGTTAGTTTATTTAATTTATCTTTGAATGAGTTAAATACTATGTATAAAGATAGTTCTATTTGTGAGTTAAGAGTGGGTTTAGAAGAGATTAATAGGTTAGAGGAATATATAAGAGAATTAGGAATAGAGAATTATTGTGTATTTACTTCTACTTTAGCTAGAGGTCAGGATTATTATACTGGTAATGTGTTTGAGGTGTATGATGCTGATGGTAGGATAGGTTGTAGTATTGGTGGTGGTGGTAGATATGATAATATGATTACTAATTATATTGATGATGGTAATATGTATCCTGCGGTAGGTATTAGTTTTGGTTTAACTTCTATATATGAATTATTAAAGGATAGTGATATTGGAAGGTTATCTTTATGTGATGTTTATGTTATTCCTATGGGGACAGATTTTTATTCGTTAGGGTTTGCTAATAGGTTAAGGAATAGTGGTATTAGAGTAATAGTAGAGATGAATAAGAAGAAGGTTAAGAAGTGTTTTGAGTGGGCTAATAAGAATGATATTAGGTATGTTATAGTAATAGGGGATAATGAGATAGATAGTAATATTATTAATATAAAGGATATGTTTAAGGGGGAGAATGTAGAGTTTGATATTAATGATATTGATAAGATTGTTAGTTTTATAAAAAAGTGATGATTTTCTTATTGATAAATATATTTGACTATGTTATAATTGCCTTCTAGGGAGGAGTAAATATGTTTAAGAAAGATAGTTTAGATAATATGATTATAGATAAGATAAATGGGGTTGATGTTGTGCGTTTTGGAAGGGTATGTTATGATGCTAAAGGTAGAGCGCATGAGATTTTAAGTTGCTATATGGATGGTAATAAGTGGTATTCTAATTACTTAAGTGAAGATGAGGCTAATAAGGTTAAAGATGAGTTAGCTGCTATGGGTATTGATACTGTTATTGGGCCAGCGGCTCCTTATATGGTATCTGGTGAGTATATTACTAGTGGTAAGGGAACTGTTGGTTTATATTTGAATAATAGTAATAAAACTAAGGTAAGGAAGAGATAATATTTATATGAATAATGGTTATAGTTATATAATCATTATTTTTTCGTATATCAGGAAATTTCTACCTAATTTTTATTATTTTCTAGATTAACTAATAAGATACAAACTACTAGTTAAGTATAATAATGTTTTAGGTTGTTTATGTTATATTTAATACAGATAAATAAAGGGGATTGGTATAGTATAATGTATTTAAGGATAAGTTAGGGAAGGTAGTTATGAATTTAGATGAGAAGTTTAGAATAATAGATAAAGATAAGAATAATTGTTATTTATTTATATCTCCTATATGTATTCAAGCAGGGGCTAGATTGATTAGTGATTATAAGAGTTTAGAATTATATGAAGAGATGGATAATAATACTTTAAGGTTTGTAGAGAAAGAAATAAGTGATATTGTTTCTAATGATGCAGAAGAGAGGAAAATAGGATTTAATTTGATTTTTTGTGGGGATTTTGATGAATTACCTGATAATTTGTTTAATATTGATGATTTTATAATGGGTAGTAGTAAGATAGTTGCGGTATATAAGTATATAATAGGGCGTAAAAAGAGGAATTTTTATATGAGGGGGTTTCAGTTTGATAATGAATATGAATATGGGTATATGTATTTAAATTTTGCTAAGTTATTAGATTTTTTTAGAGATAGAGGGATTAAAATTAGGATAGATAAGTCAGAAGATAGGGATATGTTTTTTGTTGATGATACTGTTACTAGGTTTATATTGAATTATAATGTTAAGAGATCATTAGATAATAATAAGAGGGTATTAAAGAGGGGAAAATAAATGATACAATAGATGATAATGATGTTATATATATTCATAGTAAATAATAGTTAGTTTGTATAAATAATCTTTTTTTGTACCAATATAGGTATAGGAGGAGATTTTTTTATGGCACGTCATAAGGTTGAAATTTGTGGCGTGAATACTGCGAATATTAGGGTTTTATCTAGTGAGGAGAATTTAGAATTATTTAAAAGAATGGCTCTTGGAGATAGTAGAGCGAGGGAGGAGCTTGTTAATGGTAATTTGAAGTTAGTTTTATCTATTCTTAAGAATTTTAATAATAAGGTTGATAATTTAGATGATTTATTTCAAGTTGGGTGTTTGGGACTTGTTAAGGCGATTGATAATTTTGATATTAGTTTTGATGTTAAGTTATCTACTTATGCTTGTCCGATGATTTTAGGAGAGATTAAGAGGTATCTTAGGGATAATAATGCTCTTAGGATAAGTAGAAGTGTTAAGGATTTGGCATATAGGACATTAAAATTAAAAGAGGAGAAGATGAGTTGTGATGGGATAGAGCCTACTAATAAGGAAATTGCTGATATGTTAGGGGTTAGTGAGTTTGATGTTAGTAATGCTTTGGAATCTTTAAGGGAGCCTGTTAGTATGTATGAACCTATATATAATGATGGAGGAGATACTATTTATTTAGCAGATCAGATTAGTAATAAAAGTAGTGAATATGATTTAGACTATAGGTTAGCTTTAGAGAAGGCTATGAATAAGCTTAAGAATAGGGATAGGCAAATATTAGAAAGTAGGTTTATTGTAGGTAAGACGCAGATGGAGATAGCGTCTGAGTTAGGTATTAGTCAAGCTCAAATATCAAGAATAGAGAAGAATGCAATTAATAGTCTAAAAAAGTATATTAAGTAATATTATTTAATAGGTGGTTATATGTATTTATCAGAATTGCAATTAAAAGAGATTATTAATATTTCTAATGGTAAAAGGGTTGGGAGTATTATAGATGTTGTTATTGGTAGTGATGGTATGATATCTAAATTAATAGTAGAAGAGAAGATTGGTAGGAAGTTTTTATCTAGTAATAAGGAAGATAAAGATATTTTATGGAATCAGATTGTTAAGATTGGTGATGATATTATATTGGTAGATTTGAATGATTAAGATATAGATTTGTTTCTATATTTTTTATTTTAAATTTTGTTAAAGTGTGCTATTATATAGATAGAGTAGGTGGATAGTTATGGATATTAATTTGGTTAATAATGATATTAAGAAGTTTATAGATAAGTATACTAGGTTTATGACGAAAAAGATGTATATGACTAGTATTATATATGATAGGTTTGTTAGTAATTATAGGTATTTGTATGATGAGGTAGATCTTAATATTTATTTATATAGGGATAGTGATTTGTATAGGAAGATGATGAGTATTACTTTTGATAAGGATAAATTAATTAAGTTACATAATAAGAAGTATTTAGAGGATATGGTTGCTAATTATAATGGGGATAAGGATATTGAGAGGATTATGTTATGTGATGAGGATAAGTTATTGGTGATTAATAGTAATAAGTATATAGATATTATTCTGGGTATGTT
>CASEAD010000148.1 GCA_949285775.1 uncultured bacterium | reverse complement strand
TATATTTGAGTAGTGAGTATAGTGTTGAGTTGTTATTAATACCTAATACTGCTAGTTATAATGAGGCATTTGATCCTGATGCTGAGGAGAATGTTGTTCAAGTTAGTAGTGAAGATATTAAAGAATGGATTGAAGAGAGAACGGAAATGGTTGATGTAACTACTATTTTAACTGAGACTGAGAGTCAGGTTAGTGGTGGTAATGCTACAACTGATACTGATGATGCAAATACAGATAATAATCAATAGGGGGAATACTTATGAAAAATGAGTTTACTCAAGTTGATTTTGGACCTATTCAAGAATATTTAGATAATGATGATATTACAGATATTTCTTATAGTAATGGGGGACAAATATGGTTAAAGTCTTTATCTAGGGGTGTTTATAGGGTAGAAAATCCTTTAGTTAATAATGCTTTTATGGAAAAAATGGCTTTTCAGTGTGCTAATAGTATGGGTAAGTCGTTTAATATGGCTAATCCCTTCTTGGATGCTGAGAGTGCTGAATTGCGTATGAACTTTGTACATGATTCTATTGCGAGAAATGGTATTGCTGTTTTAATTCGTAAAACTCCTGCTAAGATAAGATTAGTTAAAGAGAATATTATTAAAGAGGATTATATTAGGCTTGATATACATGATTTTATTTTGAAGTGTGTTGAAGGGCACTGTAATATATTAGTTAGTGGAGAGACTGGTAGTGGTAAGACTGAGTTTGTTAAGTATATGGCAGCGCATACTAAAGAGGATGAGAAAATTATCACGATAGAAGATACTTTGGAGCTTCATTTGGATAGGATATTTCCTCATAGAGATATAGTGGCAATGAAGACTAATAATATTGCTAGTTATGCAGATGTTCTTGTTACTTGTATGAGACAGAATCCTAGATGGATTTTGTTGTCAGAGGTAAGAAGTGCGGAGGCTGTTATGGCTGTTAGGGATAGTATATCATCTGGGCATAATATTTTATCTACGATACATGCTGATAAGGCTGAGAGTATACCGAGTCGTTTGTATAGTTTGTTAGAATCTAGTATTGATATGGATCAGTTTTTGAGGAGCATTCATAGATATGTTCAGTTAGGGGTTCATATTAAAGGATATTATAGTCCTGAGTTACAGAGGTTTAAGAGGGAGGTTTCTGAGGTTGTAGAATTTTATGTTGATGATGAGAATAATCCGGGACATAAGATTTTATATAAAAGGACTCCTGAAGGTAATACTACTTTAAATAATCCTACTAAGTATTTGATTGGTTATTTGGAGAGTCAAGGTGTTATTATGCAACCTGATATTTTAGTTAAAGAGGAATTTCATACTCCTGTTGATGATAATATTAATACTAATGCTAATACTAATGGTACTACTAATATTAATAATACTAATAGTGGTGTAGTTAATACTAGTAATGTTTTTTCTAATTATGTTAATCAAGCTTCGAATAGTAATCAGAATTATTCTAATATTCAAGGTGGTAATTATGCTAGTTCTTCTGTTATAAATAGTGGTAATGTTGTTAATAATAATAGTAATATTAATACAAGTAATGTTCAAAGTAATTTGAATTATAATCAAAATTTTGTTGCTAATTCTTCAAATATGATGTATAATGGTATTAATAATAATAGTGGACAAGTGTAGAATGTAGGTGATTATATGGAAATAATTATTGTTGGTGTGATAGTAATATTTATTGTTACCTATAGATTTAGTTCTGGTAATGGAGTATATAGATTTATTAATGAGCAAGGGCAAAAAATTTATAGTGTTTATGCTCCATATTCTTTTAGAGAGATAAGTAAAAAGGTTAAGAAATTAGGATTAAATTATACTATTAAAGATTATATTATACAGATTGTTTTATTTGGGGGAATAGCGGCAGTTGTAGGTTATATGTATTTTTATAGTTTGATAGTTGTTATTATATATGTTGTTATATCTATTCTTGCTGTTCCATATGTTGCTTATTTGAATTATAAGAGAAGGTATAGTGAATTTATCTTTGAACAAGTTCAAGTATATGTTACTAATACGATTATGGAGTTTGCTACAACACAGGCTTTTATTAAATCGTTAGAAGGTGTTGTAGAATCTGGGGTTTTAGAAGATCCGGTTCTTAGTGATGTTAAGACGATGATAGCGTTATCTTATGAGAAGGGTGATGTTAATGATAGTATTGTTTATATGAATACTAAATATCCTTTCTTTATGGTTAAGAATATGCATCAGTTATTTTTACAAGTAACTAAGGAAGGTGCTAAGGATACTCAGGATACTTTTGATAATATGTTACAGGATATAGATGCTTTGGTTGAAGGTGTATATAGGGATAGAATGGATAGAGCAAATTTTCATAGGCAATTTCTTATGTTTGGTATAGCTTTATATGGTATTGTAATTTTAATTCAAATGTTGCTTGGTACTGAGACTTATATTTCGATGTTAGATAATTTATTTATGTATATAATGTTACATATTTTAGTAATAGTTAATACGGCCTTTTTGTTGAAGGGTGAGAAGTATTATAATGAGAATGTAGGTGCTGAATAATGTTTATAGAGATATTTATTATTGGAGCTATTATTATATTTATTGCTATATATACTGGAAGAATAAAAACTAGTAAATTTGTTAATGATAATAAAGATATCTTTTATCTTTTAAAAGAAAAAGATTATGAATTTTTATTATATGCTAAGTATGGAGATAAGGTATATGATCCAGATTCTGTTTTTATGAAAAGAATTAGAAATGGTTTTTTGGTAGGAGCTCTTTGTATATTTGTTTTTATTAGTAATTTAAGTTTTGTTAATATATTGATTGGTGTTCTTATAGGATTTTTAGTTTATAAGTTACCTTATATGCAGTTAAAAAGTTTTTATAGGGCTCATTTAAATGAAGTTGATTCTTTACTTCCATATTATTTGAAGGGGTTAGAAGTATTAGTTGAACATTATACTGTTCCTGTAGCGCTTGCTAGGAGTATAGATGATGCTCCTGAGGTATTTAAGCTTGGTTTGAGGGAAATGGTTGCTAAGATTGAGGCAGGGGATGCTAGTGTTCAACCTTATATGGATTTCGCTGAGAGATATCCTGTTAGGGATTCTATGAGGATGATGAGATTGCTTTATAGGTTAGGTCTTGGTGAGCAGGAGAAGAAGCATACTCAGTTAGTAGCGTTTTCTAAGAATGTTTCTAATTTGCAACAAAAAGCTAGAGAAACTAAGTATAGAGCAAGGTTAGACAAGATGGAAAAGATGACAATGATAATGCTTATTTGTACTGGTGGTGGGGGAATGGTATTGTTAGTTGTAGCAATGTTTATGATGTTAGGGCAGATTATGTAGAGTTTGTTATATAGATTTATTATTATTTAAATATTATTAAAGGAGGTGAGATTGGTGAAAGAATCTACAGGTGAATTAAGTATGGTTGTTGTAACTATATTAGCTATAATTTTAATAGCGGGTGTTGTTTATTTCCTTGTACCTTTAGCGCAAGATTATATTTCAGAAACATGGGATGACTTAACAACTACATATATTGTTACAGGAACAGAGAGTTTGATTGATTAATTAGTTTTGGTTCTTTATGGTAGGTGATTTAGATGCGGGATGTTGTTGGTAGTTCTTTTATGTTTAGAATTTTAATAATATTTATTGTTATGTTTATTGTTTTTATGTGTTTTACAGTGGCGTATGCTAAGACATTTAGATTAAAGAATAGAGTTATTGATATTCTTGAACAGAGTCAGTATCAGGGTGATACTAGTGATTGGAAGAGTATTGCTTTGGAAACTGTTGATGATTATTTAGCTACTAATGCTTATGACTATCCTGGCGACGATCATGCTCAAATTAGTAACCATTGTGCTAATGTTGGCGGTAATTTGACCGATAATGGGGCTTGTATTGTTAATAAAGATGTGGATGAAAATAGTAGATATTATCAAGTATATGTGTATATTTGTTTTTGGTTTCCTCTTTTTAATTGGGAAATAGTTATGCCTGTTGGTGGGGAGACTGATGTTATTCCGGTTATAGAGTAAGGTTGGTGTTTTTATGAAAGATGCTTTTGGTGGTACTTATATGTTATATGTTTTAATGATATTCTTTGTAATTTATATTTCTTTTATGACGGTTGCAATTGGATATGCTAAGGCTTTTAGGATTAAGAACCACGTAGTTAGTATTTTAGAAAAGACTGCTTATTCTAATGATTATGAAGGAGCGCGTGAGGAAATTGAATTTTATGTAGGTACTGTTCATTATAACTATTCTGGCAATGATAAAATAACTGATGATTGTAATAGTCGTGGCGGTAGTCTAGATATAGAGAATGGAATTTGTATTGTAAAGAATTGTTCTGAAGTTAATTCTGATGGTGTTTGTATGGATGATGCTCTTTATTATTACGAAGTTACTTCTTACTTTGTAATTGAGGCTCCTTTCTTTAATGTTTCTTTATTAGCGCCTATTAGAGGAGAGACAAAGATAATTAATCAATAATATATTGGAGGGATTGTATGAATGTAATTGTATCTAATTTAAATAAAGATAAACTTGTTAATTTGAGTATAGATGTTATTAAATCTATTAGCGGAGAATTTGAAGTTGAAGAAATTGTACAGTCTTTCTCCAATTTCTTTTTTAATAAGATGTTTTTGGATATTACTGCTATTAAGGATTATAAGAATTTATCTAATATGCAGAAGTTATCTATGGGATTAGATGTGGATAAGATAATTATATTGTTAAATGATGATCCTGTAGTTAATTCTAATGTATATTTATCTAAATTAGTTAGTATGGGTATTTATAATTTTGCTCATGATGAGAATGAGGCAATGTATTTATATAATAATCCTAATAGTTATAGGGATGTTGCACATCTTCAAAAGGTTGATGATCCTGTTGTAGAAAATATTTCTACTAACATCATTACTAATGATGTTAGGGTTATTGGTATTAAAAATTATACTGAGGATGCTGGGGCGACTAGTTTGATATATATGTTTAAGAATGTTTTATCTAAGTTTTATTCTGTAGTGGCTATTGAAGTTAATAAGAAAGATTTTATGTTTTATAATGATAAATTGATGGTTTCTGTTAAGGAAAGTGATTTGAATTCTTTTATAAATAAGTATAAGGATTTTAACATTATTTTGATTGATTTAAATGATTTAGATGAGTCTGTTTGTTATAATGTTTGTACTGATGTATTGTATTTGGTAGAGCCTTCTTTGACTAAGATTAATAAACTTATTATGCTTAATAGGAAAGCATTTGATAATATTAGTAATGAGAAGGTTATTCTTAATAGGAGCTTTTTTAATGATAAGGATGTTAAAGATTTTGAATTTGAGGCTAATACAAAGATATTTTATAATCTTCCTTGTCTTAATGATAGGGTTAATAATTCAAAAGTATTTATGCCTTTATTTGAGAAATTAGGGCTTGTTAGAAGGTCTTAATTTTTTTGTTATCTAATAAGTAGTTTGTATTGTTTTTTATTATTTTAAATGGTATATTTATGTTATGAGAGTAGTGATAATGTGAGTAATAAAGTTAGATTTATGGTTATAAGTATTTTTTCTATTATTTTGTTATGTATAGGGTTAACTTTTAAGTATTTACAGAATGATACTTTTTATATTATTAAGTTGGGTGAAGATATAATTAATAATGGTATTGATTTTATGGATCATTATTGTTGGATTACTAATTTAAGTTATACTTATCCGCATTGGTTATATGATGTTATTATATATTTTATATATAATTTATTTGGTTATTTAGGTATATATATATCTGTTATTGTATGTTTTATATTACTTATATTATGTTTATATTATGTTAATTATAAGATGTATAATAATATGTTTTTGGCTTTTTTAGTTAGTATTATTTTATGTTTTAGATTATCTATGTTTGCAGTTGCAAGGAGTCAGATTATATCTTTGCCTTTGTTTGTTTTGGAAGTTTATTTTATTAATAAATTAATTGATAGTGGTAAGAATAAATATATTATATATTTATGTTTATTGTCTTTAGTTATTGCAAATGTTCATGCGACTACTTGGTTATTTTATTTTGTTTTATTCTTACCTTTTATTGGGGAACATGTGGTATATAAAATAATGCAGAATAAGAAGTTTAGAAATTTTTATAAATTAGATAATAAGAAAGATTCGAGAATAATTATTGAGAGAATTAATAACTTTAAAAAGTTATTAATTGGATTTGGTTTATGTTTTTTAATGGGGTTATTTAGTCCTAGCAG
>CASEAD010000147.1 GCA_949285775.1 uncultured bacterium | reverse complement strand
TTATTTAAAAGTTCTTTTTGACTATCATTAGGATAAATTCTAAATTTATAGGTTTTATACATACTACCAATCCCCCTTTATTTATCTGTATTAAATATAACATAAATAACCTAAAATAATATTACACTTAACTAGTAGTTTGTATCTTATTAGTTAATTTTCTTTTAAAATTAGGTAGAAATTTCCTAATATATTAAAAATAGATCTTATGGGATCTACTTTTATTCATCTTTAAAGATTTTAACGATAATTGGTTTTAATAATTCTATAATTATAAATGAAAAGATATTTATGAATATTACGAATAGAACCTGGGAAATGGTTACTGTTGTAAGATTAAATAATCTTCCTATTGGGGTAAAGAATACAAATAATTGAACTATTATTAATGCTAGTATTCCTAAATTTAAATACTTGTTGCTAAAGAATCCTCTTTTATGGATTTGTTCTTTTAATGAACGGCAATTATAGGCAAAAACAAATTCGTTAATGATTATACTTAATAGTGCTAAGGTTTGGGCTATATCACTTCCTAAATCTAGGAAATGATAGTAGACAAATAGACTTATTGCTGTTTCTAATATTACAGATATTATTAAGAAGGCACTAAAGAATTTGGTAAAGATTTTTTTATTTAAGCCATTGGGTTTTCTTGCCATTACATCTTTTGAGGCTCCTTCAAACGCTAAGGTAATTGATGGGATAGTATCTGCTACTAGATCGATATATAATACGTGGATAGCTGAGATGATTGTATTTCCTGTTAGCATACCAAATAATATAATACATATTTCAGTAAAATTACTTGATAGGTTATAAAGAATGTTGGTTATGACATTATCATATATTCTTCTTCCTTCGGAAACGGCAGTAGTAATAGTATTAAAGCTATCGTCTAGGAGGATAACATCTGATACATCTTTTGTGACATCGGTACCGCTTTTTCCCATGCCAATTCCAACGTTAGCTAATTTTATAGCAGGGGCGTCGTTTACTCCATCTCCTGTCATAGCGACTACTTTACCTGTTTTTTCTAGAGCTTTTACTATTTGTAATTTATTTTCGGGGCTTACTCTTGCAAAAACTGAATATTTGTTGATATATTTGATTAATTCTTTTTCGGTAAGATTACTTAATTCTGTAGCGTTAATGCATTCAGACTCATCTGCGCAAATGCCTACTTCTTTAGCGATAGAGGTTGCTGTAGCAAGGTTATCTCCTGTTAGCATTATTGGCCTTACATGAGCGTTTAGGCAAGCGTTGATTGATTCTTTGATATTTTTTCTAACGGGGTCTTTTAGTCCTATTAGTCCTACTAATATTAAGTCTTTTTCTTCTTTTAGGTAATCATCTTCTTCTTTAACATTAGTAGTTATTTTTTTATAAGCAAATGCTAAAACCTTTAGGGCTTCTTTAGACATTTTAGACTCTATGTTTTTGTATTCTTCTATTATTTCTTTTGTTAGGTTGGTTATTTTACCATCGATAAGGGTTTTATTACTTCTTTCTAGTATTGATTCAAAGCTTCCTTTGGTATATAAGAGTTTTTCATTATCAACATTATAGACTACACTCATCATTTTTCTTTCAGAATCGAAGGGTAATTCTATTATTTTTTCGTTATTTTTATTTTTTATATTATTATCTTTTAAGTATTCTTTTAAGGCCACATCAACGGCATCTCCTGTGTAAGATCCGTCTTCATCTAATATAGAGGTATTACAATAATCCATTATTTCGATTAGTTTTTGATGTTCTTTAATACTAGTGGTGTCTAATTCTTTAGTTGAGGCATATATTTTGATAACTTCCATTTTATTTTTGGTAAGGGTTCCTGTTTTATCTGTACATATTACTTCGGTTGCTCCTAAGGTTTCAATGGCGGCTAGATTTCTCACGATTGATTTTTTCTTAGCCATTTGGCTTACGCCTATAGATAATGTTGCTGTAATAGCGATTGGTAAGCATTCTGGTACGCTTGCGACTATCATTGATATACATAGCATAATTATATTTAATACGCTATAGTTATTTATTATACCAAATACTAAGACAAACGTTACTAAAATGGAGGCAACGATAGTTATAAATTTACTTATTTTTTGGACTTTCATTTGTAATGGAGTTAGTGGTTCTGTTTTAGTATCCATTACAGATGCTATTTTACCTAACTCGGTATTCATACCAGTAGCGACTACGATGGCTTCTACTTTTCCGGCTACTAAGACGGTTCCAGAATATACCATATTTTTTCTTTCGGATATGGTAACATTTTCTTGGATAGTTTCTTCGTCTTTATCTACGCTCAAGCTTTCTCCGGTTAGGATTGATTCGTCTGTTTTGGCAAAGTAACTTTTTATAATTCTAGCGTCGGCTGGTATTTTATCTCCGGCTTCTAAGATTAGGTAATCTCCTACTACTAAGTTTTTAGAGTCTATATTTTTATATTTATTATTTCTTTTAACGGTAATATAGTTAGCAGAATATTTTTTTAGTTTTCCTATGGCGTCTTCGGCTTTAGATTCTTGAAGGAAACCCATGATACAGTTTACTAGGGTTGTTCCTAATATTACTATTGGTTCTAGGAAATCACTTTTAGTAATTATAGAATATATTAGGGATAATATTCCTACTACTAATAATAGTATTATCATTATATTTTTAAATTGGGATAGGAATATTTGTAGTTTAGTTTTTTTATTCTTTTCTATTAGGACGTTTTTGCCCATTTTTCTTTGTAATTCTTTTACTTGTTTTAGAGTTAAGCCTTTTTTAGTTGTGTTTAATTCTTTAAATATATCTTCTATTTCTTTAAGATATGCATCATTCATTTTATCATAACCTTTCTATTTATTAATATTATAGCATAGATAAGGTTGTTTTGGTATATTTAGAGATAATATTTTTATTTAATGTGTTTTGGGTTTTGTTTCGTTGTTGTAATAGATATTATTTATTATATTAAAATAATTAATTATTAGATTATATAGTTTATGGTAATTTATATTTATTTTGTTAGTATTAGTTATATTAAGGGTTATATTTATATTTCCTTCTGTATCTAGATAGATATTTTTTATTTGGTTATTATTGGTAGTTGTTATTATATTGGATAAGTTATTATTTAGTATTGTATTGGCTAGATTAAGATATGGGGTTGTTATATAGTTATATTGTAATATTTCGTTAAATGTTATTGTTATATTAGATAATTCTATAGATGTTTGAGGGATTGTTATAGGTATTTGGGGGTTATTTATAATATTATTTGGTAGATAGATTTTTAGGTTATATTGGGTATTATTTTTTATTATTTCATAATATATGCCATTTGTTTTAGGAATAAAGCAATGTTTAAAGATAGTATATGGTTTGTTATCTATATATATGGTTGTTGGATTACAGTTAGTGCTTAATACTTTAGAGTATTCTTCTTTCTTTTCTATGAATGAGTGATGTATTTTAGGTTCGGGGATTATTTCTAGTTTGTTAGTACACTTTAGGGGTTCTATATCAATGCTTTCTAATATTCCTAGTGAGTTATAATTATAATAAGTTATATACGCTACTACGCTATTTAGGTTATAGATGGTAGTTTGAGGTGTTATTAAATAGATGGGGTTGTTTAGGGCGTACTTGGAATGGAAGGTAGATAATTGGGCATCATGCATATGGCCACAGATAATCATGCTGTAAAGTCCATTATTTAATACTTTTTTAATAGATGGTTTTCCTAAGTCTTCTACGTGTTCTATCGTGGAAAATAGAGATGATTCGGTGTTTTCTCTTATTAGAGAGCTTACATAGAATTCGTGGGTAAATAATAATTCTTTATTTCCAATATTTAAACTACAATCTTTATAAGGGAACATATAGAAGTTAGGATTTAATAGGGATAATTGTCTTAGGTCTTGATTGGTTAGGCATATTAGTAAGGCATTTATGGTTTTATCGTGATTTCCTATTATGGAATAATATTTTAATCTACTATCATTAGGCATACTATATTTAAATATTTGTTTTAAGTGTTCCCAGATATGTTTTACTTCTTCTTGTTTCTTAGGTTGTTGTAAGTAGTCATAGGCTCTTTTTAACATTTGGTCTTCTTCACTTATGAATTCTAGGTTTTTGTCTATTTTAGGTAATTTTATTCTATCAAAGATATCACCATTTATGAAAGCTATTTCTATTCCTTTTTTAAGGGCATAGTTATGGATATTTGTTTGGATTATTTTATTTTTTTCGATATCTTTTGGGTTAGTCCATTTGCCATAGTGAAAGTCAGAGATGTGTAATATGGCTTTAGGGGGTGTTTTTACTTTTATGTTTCTGTAGTATTTGGCTATTTTTCCTCTTTCGTAGTCGAGGTAAGTATAGATATCACTTCCTCCTATTACTGGGGTTCTTGTTATTTCGGGTATTCCTGGGCTAGGGGCTCTTCCTGATTGGGATAATATAAGTATTAATCTATTAAATATTTCTTCTTTGGTATATGGTAAGTTTTGGTTATTAAGGATATTTGTTATTTCTTCTATTGTAGATGGTTTTTTCTTAGTATGTTAATTATATTATAAGTTAAGTTATCATAATAAATATCACTATATTCATACATAAATATTCCCCCTTCTAATAATTAATTAGGTATTATTATAACAAACGTATGATAAATGTCAACAAATTGTTAAATATTAGTTGTATTTTCTTTAAATATACAGTATAATAAACATCACTTATTTGAAGGGAGTATTATATTATGAATACTACTAATTATGAATATTATAAAATATTTTATTATGTTGCATCTATTGGAAATATTACGAATGCTAGTAAATTTTTAGGGTTGACACAACCTGGGGTTAGTAAAATAATTAAAACTTTAGAAAGTAATTTAAATTGTAAATTATTTATAAGAAGCAAAGGTGGAGTTACTTTAACTGATAATGGTAAGCTTTTATATAATGAAATAAAGACTGCTGTAGGGATTATTGATAAGGTTGAGAAGAATATTAAAAGTATTGCTAATTCTAATGAAAAAGTAATTAATATAGGGATTAGTAAAACTTTGACTAAAAACTTTTTACTTAAATATTTAAATAAATTTATAGAAGTTTATCCAGATGTTAAAGTTAATATTAAAAGTGGTAGTTTTATAGATAAAGTTAATATGGTTAGAAATAAAGAATTAGATTTTATTGTGCTTAAATTGCCTTGTGATAAACCTAAGGATTTTGAAGAGATTAAATTAAAAAGTATTCATACTGTTATTGCTGGGAATAAAAAATATAAAGATTTAAAAGAAATTAATCTTAAAGATATTAATAACTACCCTCTTATATTAAATGCTCCTGGAGCGACTACTAGATATTACTTAGATAAGTTATGTGAGAGTGTTGGGGTTAAGTTAAAACCTAAGATGGAATTTACTAGTACGGCATTAGTTAAGATGTATATTAGAGATGGTTATGGAATAGGGCCTGTTACTAGAGAGCATTTAACTAAAGAGTTTGAAAGTGGGGAATTATATGAGATAAAGACTATTCCAGATATAACAGAAAGACATATAGGTATAATATATTCTAAAGATATTGGATTAAATAATATTAGTAAAGATTTTATTAATACTATAGAAAATAATATAGAAAAAGACTAAAATTTTAGTCTTCTTTTCATTAATTTTAGGGGATAACTATTAATATGATAATTAAAGAATATTTCTTTTTGGGGGGTATTATCATATATTTTATTCATTATTATATTTTTTTCATATATTTCACATATTTGCTTCATCGCGTTGAAGTGGTAATATTCTTCACAGTTTTTTGAAGCAAGATAAAGATAACAATTTATTTTAAATAAGCACTCTAATTGATATAAAGATAAATTATCCTTAATATGATTAAAATCTATATATTTATTTTTACTATTTGTTATTATACTTTGAGCTTTATATAAATGTCTTGTACTACCTTGAAATTTTTTACCACAAATTACCTCATGACAACCTATTCGAAAACAAGACATATAATCATATGGATTACCATTTAAGGCTTTTACAAAATAAATTCCTCCTTCTTCTTTATAATTTCTTTTATAGGACCAATAGTCACCATAAGTATAAAAAGCCATTGCTTGTTCATAAGGTATATCTCTTGTCATATCCAAGAAATTCTGTGAATACATAACTCCGTATGGTTCCAAAGATGTTTCTGAATAACAAATTTTAGCTGCTTGATAATAAATACTCGGGTATGCAATATCTTTTCTATCGCATTTAAACAAATCATCAAGTATATCAAAATTTTCCTTAAAGTTAATTATTTCATCACCCTTAGTATATAGGTAATCTCCATTAGAATTTTTGAAATTAAGAAATGTATATTGACTTGTCCATTTAGTTTTTCCATTATATAAATTGGTATAACAATAATATAATTTTCTTTTTAAATTTGCTTTTGCATATCTAGTAAATAAACAAGGATAGTTGTTTTCGTCATCTATTGGATATTTGTTCTCTAATAAATTGTATATTTTATTAAAGGTAATAAGCATTACAGCAACATATGCATTTTTCATAATTATGGGTATTTCTTTTACCATTTCTTCAGCTCCACCTTTATACAATAATTTTGAACTCATTTCATTCATTGTTATACTAGTATCTAAATAACTAAATAAATCATAATCTATATATAATTTAGATATATATTTTAATTGTTCTATTACTCTATTTATCATTTTATCTGTATAACCATTATAATAATCTAACTCACTAAACATATTAT
>CASEAD010000146.1 GCA_949285775.1 uncultured bacterium | reverse complement strand
TTGATAGAATGAGTCTTTAAGTTAAAATATAATTAAATTTGTAAAGGAAAGGTGAATATATATGAGTAAAATAATTGGTATTGATTTGGGTACTACAAATAGTTGTGTATCATTTTATGAAGGGGGAGAGGCTAAGGTTATTGCTAATGCTGAAGGATCTAGGACTACTCCTTCTGTTGTAGCGTTTAAGAATGGGGAGATGATTGTTGGTGATAAGGCTAAGCGTCAAGCAATTGTTAATCCTGATACAATAAGTTCTATTAAGAGATTAATGGGTACTAATAAAAAGGTAAAGGCTAATGGTAAGGAGTATACTCCTGAAGAGATTAGTGCTATGATATTGAGTGATTTGAAGAAGACTGCTGAGGCTTATTTGGGTGAAGAGGTTAAGAAAGCTGTTATTACGGTTCCTGCATACTTTAATGATGCTCAAAGACAAGCTACTAAGAATGCTGGTAAGATTGCTGGTTTGGAAGTAGAGAGGATTATTAATGAGCCTACGGCTGCTGCTTTAGCGTATGGTTTGGATAAACAAGATACTAATGAGAAGATATTGGTATATGATTTAGGTGGTGGTACATTTGATGTATCTATACTTGAATTAGGTGATGGTGTATTTGAGGTTTTATCTACATCTGGTAATAATCATTTGGGTGGAGATGACTTTGATAATAGATTAGTTGATTATGTATTGGAAGAAATTAAGAAATCTGAGAATGTTGATTTGTCTGATGATAAGATGGCTATGCAGAGAATTAAAGAAGCTAGTGAGAAGGCTAAGAAGGACTTATCTGGTATGTCTTCTACACAGATATCTCTTCCATTTATTGCACAAGTTGATGGGGCTCCAGTTAACTTTGAGATGGATATTACAAGAAGTAAGTTTGAGAGTTTGATTAGTGATTTGGTAGATTCTACTTTGGAACCTGTTAGAAAGGCTTTGAAAGATGCTAAATTAACTAAAAATGATATTGATAAGGTTATATTAGTAGGTGGTTCTACACGTATTCCTATGGTACAAGAGTTAGTTAAGAAAGAGATTGGTAAGGATCCTTCTAAGGGAGTTAATCCTGATGAGGTTGTATCTATGGGTGCTGCTATTCAAGGTGGTGTGTTATCAGGTGATGTTAATGATATAGTTCTATTGGATGTTACTCCATTATCACTTGGTATTGAAACTTTGGGTGGCGTAATGACTGTATTAATTGAAAGAAATACTACTATTCCAACTAGTAAGAGTCAAGTATTTTCAACAGCAGCAGATAATCAACCTGCAGTAGATATTCATGTATTACAA
This sequence comes from uncultured bacterium, assembly GCA_949285775.1. Classification (GTDB taxonomy): domain Bacteria; phylum Bacillota_I; class Bacilli_A; order RF39; family UBA660; genus RUG11198. The sequence continues at coordinate 2,942 of CASEAD010000146.1, read as the reverse complement.
GGTGAAAGACCAATGGCTGCGGATAATAAAACTTTAGGTAATTTCCAACTTACTAATATTCCACCTGCTCCTAGAGGTGTTCCTCAAATTGAAGTTACTTTTGATATAGATGCTAATGGTATTGTTAATGTTAAAGCTAAAGATTTGGGAACTAATAAGGAACAATCTATTACTATTACTGCTTCTAATACTTTGAGTGATGAAGAGATTGATAAGATGATGAAAGAGGCAGAAGCTAATAAAGAGAAAGACGCTAAGGCTAAAGAATTAGCTGATGCGAAGAATGATGCTGAACAAGTAATATTTATGACAGAGAAAGCTATCAAAGATTTAGGTGATAAGGTTAGTGATAAAGATAAGAAAGAAGCTGAGAAGTTAGTTGATAAAACTAGAAAAGCTATTGAGAAAGAAGATGTAGAGGATATTAAGAAAGCTAAGGATGAGTTATTAGCAAAGGCTAATGAGTTTGCATCTCGTGTATATGAGGAAGCTGCTAAGGCTAATAAAGATGCTGCATCTGATGATAGTAGTGCTAGTGATGCAAAGGATAATAAAGATGATGATAATGTAGTTGATGCTGATTTTGAAGAGAAATAAGAGGTATAAAGTTCTAGGAAACTAGGACTTCCTTCTTTATAAAATATAGAAAGAGTGTGTGTTATGAATAAGAGAGATTATTATGAGGTCTTAGGTGTTAGTAAGACTGCTACTGATTCTGAGATTAAATCGGCATTTAGAAAGCTAGCAAAGAAGTATCATCCTGATGTTTCAAAAGAGCCTGATGCTGCTGAGAAATTTAAAGAAGCACAAGAAGCTTATGCGGTTTTGAGCGATCCTAATAAGAGGAGTCAATATGATCAGTTTGGTCATGCGGCATTTACTAATAGTTCTGGAGGATTTTCTGGTTTTGAAGGCTTTGATTTTGGCGATATGTCAGATATTTTTGATGATATTTTAGGTGGTCTTGGAGGATTTGGATTTTCGTCTGGTAGAAGTAGGAGAAGTTCTAATAGGGCTCGCAAGGGCAATGATGTTTTATATAGAATGACAATTGATTTTGAAGAAGCTGTAAATGGTTGTAAGAAGGATATTAAGTTAGATGTAACTAGTGATTGTCCTGAATGTAATGGTAAGGGTGGTTTTAATTCTAAGACTTGTTCTGAATGTCATGGTAGTGGTACTATTACTACTGAACAAAGGACTATGTTTGGTTCGTTTTTATCAAGAACTACTTGTCCTTATTGTAAAGGTTCTGGTACAACTTTTGAGAAGAAATGTAATTCTTGTAAGGGGACTGGTAAGGTAAGAGAGAATAAGACTATTACTGTTAATATTCCTGCAGGTATTGATACAGATAATAGGCTTCGTGTAGCAGGTAAAGGAGAAGCTGGTACTAATGGTGGTAGTCCGGGAGATTTATATATTGAATTTACTGTAAGGGATCATGATTTTTATGAGAGAGATGAAGATGATATTTATGTTAGAGTTCCTCTTACTATTACGGATGCTATTTTAGGTTGTAAGAAAGAAGTGCCTACTTTAGATGGTAATGTTACTTTGACTATTCCTGCTGGTACACAGAGTGGAGATAAGTTAAGGTTAAAGGGTAGAGGTATTACTAATGTTTCTACTAAGAAGAGGGGAAACATGTATGTTGTATGTAATGTTGTTATTCCTTCTAAGTTAAATCGTGATCAGAAGAAATTAGTAGAGCAATTATCTAAAACTGGTTTGGATAATAGTCCAGAATTTAAAAGGTATAATAAGTATTTATAAAGGGTAAAGGTAAAGCTTTATCTTTTTTTGTTGAAATTTATGGTATTATTTGTTATACTATCTATTGTAAATAGGAGGAGTTATTATGAGAGAGGGTATTGCTAATTATAGTAGTTTTAATGAAGATATGCGATTATTTCTTAATAAGGCTATGGATGTATATAGTGCTATTAAAGATAAAAAGATTGTTAAAAAGGTTAAAGAGCGTTCAAGTGAAAAAGAGTATGAATTTAGTAGTAAGGATAAAAAGGCACTTTCTTTATTGATTGCGAGTTTTTTATATGGTGGTAGTTTAAGTAAGATTCTTTATGAGCAAAGCGAAATAAAATTAAATGATTTATTTAATTTTGTTGATATAAAAGAAGAAGATATTATTAAATTAGATGATTTGAGATATGAAGAATTTTATAATGATAATTTTAAATTAGATATTTTTTCTTTTTTGAAGCAAATAAGCGAAAAAAATCTATTTTAAAAGTTACACCTGAAGTTATAATTAGTTCTTTTAAATATCTAGATAGTTATTATTCTAAAATATTGGAGTATTTTAATTTTAGGTATGTTGACTTATATTTTACAAGTGGTTTTACTATTTTTGGTGATTTAGAAAGTTATATGGAAATGAATCATTTGGTAGTGGAAAAAAAGAAATCTAAAAAAGGAAGTGATACTGATGAAGAAAGTGATACTTTTGTAAATAGTGTATTTGATAGTGATGGGTTAAATGAAGTAATAAAGAAAGTTAGTGGGAAGTTTGTTGCAAGGGAATCTATTATAAATTCTTTGGCAAAGAGTATTTATGTATTTAGAAAAGTTAGTGAGGTGGCTTCTTTATATGGTGGGTTAAAGTCTAGTACATCTAATGTTTATTTAATAGTATCATCTACTGGTAGTGGTAAGACTGCTATTGTTAATGATATTGCTAAGGAATTTGGTGTTCCTTGTGTAAATAGGTCTTTAAAGTCTTATACTACTGAAGGATATGTAGGTGGTAGTCTTTCTGATATATTTATGAAATTATTGAGTGAGGCTAAAGGAGATGTTAGTCTAGCAGAGAGGGGAATAGTTATTCTAGATGAGTTTGATAAGATAAGGATTCCTGATCAATATGATGAATCTGGTAAAGTAAAGAGTTATTTTAATCAAGGTCTACAAGAAGAGTTATT
>CASEAD010000145.1 GCA_949285775.1 uncultured bacterium | reverse complement strand
AGGTGTTAATAATATTTTTCTAGAAATAGTAAATAGAAGGTATAAAGAAAAAGTTGAATAAGCAACTAATGAAGGAAGTTATTTACAAATAGCCGAATAAAATGTCTACAAATAACCGAATAAAATATCTACAAATAACCGAATTTTTATTGAATTATTAATTACTAAATGCTATAATTTTATTATTAGGAGGTGTTATATGAAAAAATATAAGCAAAGAATAGCAGATGAATTACTTAAAAATAAATTAAAAGGAAAAGGTGCCGTATTAATACAGGGGCCTAAATGGTGTGGTAAAACTACCACAGCAGAACAAATTGCTAATAGTATTCTCTATATGGATGATCCAGAATCAAAAGAACAAAATATTACTCTAGCTGATTTAAATCCCAAATTGCTTCTACAAGGAAAAACGCCAAGACTAATTGATGAATGGCAAATTGCACCAAAATTGTGGGACGCTATTAGATTTGAAGTTGATCATCGTGATGCAGAAGGCCAATTTATTCTAACAGGCTCTGCCACACCAGTTAATACTAAAGAAATTACTCACACAGGTACAGGTAGATTTACTAGACTAACAATGAGGCCTATGACTTTATATGAGTCTCTTGAATCAAATGGAGATATAAGTCTTAAACAACTATTTGAAAAGCCAGAAAAAATTAATGGGATTAATAATCTTTCTTTACAAGATATTGCTTATTTATGCTGTAGAGGTGGTTGGCCAAGAAGCACTTTTATGGATAAAGAAATAGCACTAGAACAAGCATATGACTATTATGAATCAATAATTAACTCTGATATATCTAAAGCTGATAATATTAATAGAAATCCTGAAAGAACCAAGAATTTAATGAAAAGTTATGCAAGAAATATAGGAAGTCAAGCATCTAACGAAAGATTAAAAAACGATATGATAAATAACGACTCATTCTCCTTAGATACTGATACAGTTCTCTCATATATAAATGCTCTTAAAAAAATATTTGTCATAGAAGAAGTCCCAGCGTGGAACCCAAATTTAAGAAGTAAAACAGCAATTAGGACATCAGAAACAAGATACTATATTGATCCATCGATCGCAGTAGCAGCTTTAGGGATAGAACCAAATGATTTAATAAATGACTTAAATACCTTCGGTTTAATATTTGAAACACTATGTATAAGAGATTTAAGAGTATATGCCGAAAGCATTAATGGAAACATCTATCATTATAAAGACGCAACGGACTTAGAATGTGATGCGGTAATTCATCTAAGAAATGGCTCTTATGGACTAATAGAAATAAAATTAGGTGGGGATAAACTAATTAATGAAGGTGCAGAAAATCTAATAAAACTAAATAATAAAATTGACACTCGAAAGATGAAAAAGCCTTCATTCTTAATGGTGTTAACCGCTACAAATAAATATGCATACAAAAGAGAAGATAATGTATATGTAGTACCAATTGGATGTTTAAAGAACTAGTAAAATTATACTAGTTCTTTAAATTAACTAAAAATTTCCATATAACATTACATTTAAAAGATTTTATTTCACTACCCAGCCCGCGAAAGGTTTTTCGCGGGCTGCTATCGCAAGTCAAGAGTATGAGACCCCAACCATCCCCCTTTAATTTCCAACCAGATAAGGACTTGCAACAGTCCCATCTCCCCCTGTTATGGCAGTCCCAGGTTGAAGTGAAACCGAAGGGCGCACGCCGCCCGTGATGTTCACGTAGTTGCTGCGCAGGTTGCCGCCGGCCGTGCGCACGTAGAAGCCGACAGCATTGCCGTCGCTGGAGTTATAAGGCGAGCCCAACCAGTATGCTCTTCCAGTGTAGAGGTAATACGAACCATTTGAAGTTCCAGCTCTGCCACCTGCAAGCATTACCTCATCAACAGTTAGTAAACCTACTGGATAATTCAAGTCCCCATTACCATTACTTTCATCTACGGTAAATCTGTCTATCGCTCTGTCACAACTTAAACTAGGACTATATGTACTATATGCTCTTTCATATGCCCCAAAATATAAATTATCTCTTGTATTACCTCCATCGGGATTCCATCCATTTAGTTGATATATACTTCTGTCATTACACCATATGGTATCTTCTAAATAACTAGAGTATCCTTTTTGATCTATGTTATTGTAATACCAATAATCTAACGTTCCACTTGTGGTATTATTTCCTTTTATAGTACTGTTAGTGGTATTATTATCTAACATATCTACTAAGGCATCCTCAACTTTTTTACCATTAGTAAGGGTTATATAATACATTGTACTACTACTTGTATAATATATATAATATACTGATGAGCATGTAGTTCCACCTAAACATGTATAATGATAATTATTTAAGCCTCCATTATAGACACTAGACCAACTGGATGATGATATTGTATCTACTAATGTATATGTACCACCTGAGTAAGTTACATCATTTCCGTAGTAATAAGTATCTGTTACACTACTCATACTCTTATTAGTTCTTGTATATACTGTTCCATACATATATCCTACATAAGCAGGAGATGCATAACTAGAATTGAATGCTCTAGTACCTATTTGAGAAGCACTCCCCGTATTATCACAAGTTCCATCAGTAGGTAGGCCATTATAAATTAACTTAACTCCTCCCGTTTCCGTAGTTCTTACTATTTTAAAACACATATCTGCAAATATTACATTATTATCATATACTTCTCCTCTATAATAATAGATAGGATAAGTATCATTTTCTGTTCCACTTCTTATATATACTCCTTTACCATTTGTATCACTTGATATTCGGCTGAAGTCTATACTAGTATCTAATACTGCTTTATCTGCCATCAAACTGTATAAAGTATCAACTTTTAACGGTTTTCTAACTAAAGCTTTCTTATTACCAGTATAAGCTTCTATTTCTATTTT
>CASEAD010000144.1 GCA_949285775.1 uncultured bacterium | reverse complement strand
TAATTCATAAATTAAACTTAATTTTTACAAAAAAAGTGCAAAAAAGAGAAATAAATTACTGAAAAATTGTTCCACTCATGTTTGAAAAAGATACACAAACAAGTCGAGTGAATTTGAAATTAAATTTATTATTAATAACATAAGATATGTTTATGGATTTATTGTCAATAAAAATAACATTAAAGTTATAACATCATCTCCTTGTTTTGAAATATGGTTCTTACTACATTATTGCTATACCACAGCACCAATGACAAGTGAAAAGTTATAAAAAAATTGAAAACATATTATCCAAAATATAATAAAAATATTAATATATATCCAGAAATTTATAATAATTTAAATGTTGTTATAAACAATGCTAAGAAATTGGAAAAATATCAATTAGATAATAATCACAAAATAAAAACAGTAGAAGCATACCCAAGTACAGAAGTATATAAAATAGTAGAATACTTAATTAATAACTAGTACTAAGTTTATAAAATAACTAATATTAAAAAATAGTTTATTAATCATCAAAAAAGTAGTATAATCAACTCAAGAGCAATAGTGGTTAGAAATTTTATTTCAACTATTACGAGTCGTAATAGGACATATTAAAAGTATAGATTATTATTGTAATATTCCATCGCACTAGCTTACACTTCATGTAATATCGGTGCGTTTTCAACTTACAATATCTTGGGTATTGCTCTATAAAGAGGTGATAAAATGTTAGATAACTTAAGTAAAAAACAAGTAAATGACTTTTTATTATCTCTAAATCTAATTGATAATAAATTAAGTGATAAAGATAAAATAAGACTATTATATATCCTTAGTAATAATATAGAAAAAAATTATAAAAGAATAGAGTTATTTAAAAAAAATGGTACAAAAAGAATAATATATGAACCCAACTATTTATTAAAACAAATTCAAAGAAATATTTTAGATAATATCTTATATGGTTTTAAACCATCTAAATACGCTACGGCATATATAAAAGGATTATCTATTAAAGATAATGTAAAAGTACATATAAATAAGAAAGTTATCCTAAAATTAGATATTAAAGATTTCTTTAATAATATAAGTTTTATGGATATATATAGAAAAGTATTTAAAGAAGAATACTTTCCTAAACAAATAAGAATCCTATTATGTTATTTATGTACTTATAATGAATTTTTGCCCCAAGGAAGTCCCACATCAGGATATATATCTAATTTAGTTATGAACAGTTTTGATGAAATAATAGGTGGTTTTTGTAAAGAAAGAAACATCAGCTATACCAGATACTCTGATGATATGACTTTTTCTGGAGATTTTAATATCAAAGAAGTTATATATAAAGTAAAAGAAGAATTAAAGAAATTAGGACTACAATTAAACTATAAAAAAATAAAAGTAATATATAATAATAACTCACAGCAAGTAACAGGCATTGTTGTTAATAAAAAGGCTCAAGTAATTAAAGAAAGAAGAAGGAAAATAAGGCAAGAGATTTATTATATAAGAAAGTATGGGGTAGATTCCCACTTAAAAAGAATTAAGATAGATAATAAGAATAATTATTTGATTAGTCTATTAGGTAAGATAAATTATATATTAATGATTAATAAAGATGATAGAAAATTTATAGAATATAAAAAATATATTAAAAGTATAATAAATTAATCATACACACAACTACCAGTTTGTGTGTCTTTATTTTAAGCTATTTTAAAAAATAAACTAATAATTATATCTAAATTTCATAAATAGATAACCAGACTTGATTAAAAAATTAACAATAGAGAACTTTTATTGACAATTATTTAATTTTGTATTAACATAGTCTACGGTTTGTAAGGAGGAGTTTATGGAAGAATTAGATTTAAGGGAGTTATTTAGGTATTATATAAAGAGAATACCTATTGCTATATTAATTACTTTAATAGCATTTTTATGTGGGTATATATATGTTAATTATATACAAGTTCCTATGTATTACGCTAGTACTACTCTTATTTTAGTAGAAAATAATGAGGAAGATGATTATATTACGCAAAGTTCTATATCGATTAACGAGAATTTAGTAAATACTTATAGTGAGATTATTAAATCAAGAAGAGTATTAGAAAAAGTAATCGAAGAATTAGAACTAGATATATCAGTAGAGGGTTTATCTAGTATGATAGAAATATCTTTAGTAGAGAATACGCCTATTATAGAGATATATGTATATGATTATAGTAATGAAAGTGCAGTTAATATTGCTAATAAAGTAGCGGAAGTGTTTAAGGAAGAAGTTATGGATATATTTAATTTAGAAAATGTTTCTATAGTTGATGAAGCTATTGTAGATAAGGATGCATATCCATATAATATTAGTGTTAGTAGTACTTTATTAATATGTATAATGGCAGGTATAGTAATATCATTTATAGTTATATTTATTATGTATTATTTTGATGATACTATTAAAAGTAAAAAAGATATAGAAGATAGATTAGGTTTAGCAGTATTGGGAGAAGTACCTATATTAGAAAAACTTAATAAAAAGAAAGTTATAAAGAAAAAGATAAGAAAGAAAGATATAGATAAAATATCTAATAATGATGAAGATAAATTTAAAAATATAGATAATATTGATAAGTTAAAGAAAGATAATGTTAGTAAGAGGAATTCTAATAGGAGTAATAAAGTTAAAAAAAATAATAATAGAAGAAGTAATAAAGTAGAAGGAGGAAAACAGGATGAGAGAATTAATAGTAAATAGATATCCTAAGTCTGCTGTTAGTGAGGCTATTAAGACCGTTAGAACTAATCTTAAGTTTTCTTCTTCAGATAAAAAAATTAAAACTATATTGGTTACTAGTGCTACGTCAGGAGAGGGTAAGAGTTTTATATCAGCAAATCTTGCTATAGATTATGCTAGTTCTGGTAAGAAAGTGTTACTTATAGATTGTGATTTAAGGAAAGGAAGACTACAAGATATATTTAATATTGTTACTAATTCAAGGATGGGATTATCTAATTTATTAATAGATGATAGTTGGAAGAAGAATTTGGGTGAATATATTAGTGATACTGAATATAAGAATTTAAATGTATTGTCTACAGGTACTATTCCCCCTAATCCTAGTGTATTGTTAGAGTCATTAAAGTTAGAGAAAGTTGTAGAGGAATTAAAAAATAAATATGATGTTATTATATTTGATAGTACACCTGTTATAGGGCTTACTGATACTTTAATAGTAAGTAGATTAGCAGATATAGTATTGTTAGTAGCAAGAGCTAGAAAGACTACACCTGAATTATTAGAAAGTGCTAAGAGGGCTTTAGAGAATGTTAATGCTAGTATTGGAGGAGTAATTTTAAATAGAGTAGAGTTTTATAATAGAAATTATTATAAGAAATATTATAGATAAATATATTAGGGGATATAAGGTAAATTATTATATGATTGGAGTAAATATATGGATGAGAGTAGAGTATTAAAGGCAAAGACTAATGTAGAGATTATATCTATATCTAAAAGATCGAATAAAGGTATATATATATTTATTAAAAGATTATTTGATATTATTATATCTATTATAGGTCTTATTATATTATCACCTTTATTTATTATAATAGGGCTATTAATTAGATTAGAAGATGGTAGGGCTCCTATATTAAAACAAGATAGAATAGGTAGAGATGGTAAGATATTTAAATTATATAAATTTAGAAGTATGGTATATAAAGCTGATGATATATTAAAAGAAATGTTAAAAGATCCTAGAATTAAAGAAGAATATAAAAAGAATATGAAATTACATAATGATCCTAGAATAACTAAAATAGGTAAGTTTATAAGAAAGACTTCTATAGATGAATTACCTCAGTTATTTAATGTATTAAAGGGGGATATGTCTTTAATAGGGAATAGGCCTTATTTACCTAGAGAAAAAGATGATATGGGTAATTATTATAAAGATATTATTATGTCTAAACCTGGTATTACTGGTTATTGGCAAGTAAGTGGTAGAAGTAAGTTATCTTTTAAAGAAAGATGTAAATTAGAAAGCTTTTATTCTAAAAATATGGGATTTAAGATGGATATAAAGATATTCTTTAAGACATTTTATGTTGTGTTTAAAAAGATGGGGGCGGAGTAATGAGAGTTCTTTTGGTTAATAAATTTTTATATCCTAAAGGTGGTGCGGAAACATATTTTTTAAAAATAGGTGAGTATTTAGAAAAACAAGGACATGAGGTACAATATTTTGGAATGTATGATGAGAAAAATACAGTAGGTAATAATGAAAAATTATATACAAAAAATGTTGATTTTCACAACGCTGGAATAGAAAAATTCCTGTATCCTTTTAGAATAATATATTCAAAAGAAGCCTATAATAAAATTAAAAAAATAATTTCTTCATTTAAACCAGATATAATACATTTAAATAATATAAATTTTCAATTAACACCATCTATTATTGATGCAGCATATGAAATGAATGTTCCAATTGTACAAACAGTACATGACTATCAAATGATTTGCCCTAATCACTTATTGTTTAATCCAAATAATAATAAAATATGTGAAAAATGCATAAAAGGTAGTAAATGGAATTGCATAAAAGATAAATGTATTCATAATTCAAGAATAAAAAGTTTTATAGGTACATTAGAGGCAATTATATATACAAAGTATAGAGATGAGTATAAAAAAATAAATAAATTTATTTGCCCAAGTAAATTT
>CASEAD010000143.1 GCA_949285775.1 uncultured bacterium | reverse complement strand
TTTTATTTTTCTCTAATATACTAGATATTTTAGCATATGTATGTTCTATATAATATATTGGATTTCTATTTGATTGCTCTAGTGCTAATTCTATATCAATATATATATCTTTGTCAATAGTTTTACTTGAAAAAATATATCTAATTGTATTTACATCTAATAAATTTATTAGTTCATTTAAATATAATATTTGGGTTTGTTTGATAGTAATTGGAGATAATTTTTTTATATTTAGAATATTTGGATTATGGTTTAGAATATATAATGATGATAGTATGTTATTATTATAGTCTTGATTTTGTTTTGTTATATCGATTAAGCTGTCGTAGTCGTTTTTTATTCTATTTACATGATATGCTATGTCTCTTGTTATTTGGGTATAGTTTCCTTAACTATCTATTAATGTTATGTCTTTATTAGATAAGTAGTCTGTAGTTTTTAAGCATAATTTTTCGTTATTAATATAGCAGGAGTTGGTATATTTTATTTTAGTTAGAGTGGGCTCTATTAGGTTTTGGTTTGTTAAGGTTGTTTTGTCTATATATTTATTAAAATTAATTCTATATTTATCTAATAATTTTATTATAGTGTTATATTTGGTATTTAGTAAATAATCTAGTTGAAGGTTGTTTATTTGGGTATTAATAAGTTCACTAGAGTTGTTTATATATATTTCTTTAGTTACTGTATATCCTTGGGAGGTAAAGATTCTTTCTAGGTTATCTATGTAGATTATTTCTCTTAAATAATTTATGCTTAAAAGATCATTGAAGTTGTCTGCTATAAGGCTTATATTTATTTTTTTGTTATTTCCTATGTTAGTTTTTCCATAGTTTTTATTTTTTTCGATTATGGTATTTAGATTATCTATTAAATAGTTAGTTTTTATTTTAATCACTCATTTCTATGTTATACTCATATTTATTGTTAGAGTCTTTTACTAAATATATTATATTAATTGTATTTTCTTTAATAACTATATTTAATGTTTTTATTGCAATTTCTATAGTTAAGTTATTTTCTTTTATGGTATATGCCGATGATAATGTTTTATTTAATTCAAAATATAGAGTGTTTTTTATTTCATTATTTTCTCTTATAAGGATTAATTTATTGGTTGATAATATGTTTAGAGTGTATTTTTCATTATTTATTATATATGATATTTTATTTTTTGTTTTAATCGCAGGTATTTGGAAACTATTTGTTTCGTTTTCTGTTAGGTTTTTTAAATATCCTTTTATTATGATTTTCATAGAATTCCTCCAATATATTAATCAGTAGACATTATATCATAAGTTTTTGAAAAATAAAACTTATATTTATATTTTTTTTACTAATAATATAAGTAAGTGTTATAGTTGCTTTATTTGGAAAAAGAGGGATGAGTAATGAAAATACTAAAAAAAATAATTAATATTATAGGTATTATGGTTTTTATTTTTTTGATAGGGAATATTTGTTTGTATTTATATTGTTATATAACTCCTAAGATATCTATAGAGAAAACACAATCTTATTATCTATATGATAGTGATGATAATCTTATTTTTAGTGATAGTGATAATTGGATTAGTTTAGATAATATTAGTGATTATTTAATTGACGCTACTATATATACGGAAGATAAGTATTTTTATAAGCATTTGGGTTTTGATTACTTAAGAATTTTAAAAGCTGTTTTAAATAATATGAAAACGAAATCTTTATCGGAAGGGGCATCTACTATTACTCAGCAATACGCTAGGAATTTATTTTTAAATTATGATAAGACTTGGTCTAGGAAGATTGATGAGGCAATATTAGCTGCAGAGATTGAAACACATTATACTAAGGAAGAGATATTAGAAGGTTATTTAAATACAATTAATTATGGGGGAGTTTTTGGAATAGAGAATGCTAGTTATTATTATTTTGGTCATAGTGCTAGTGATTTGAATTTAGCAGAGGCTTCTATGTTAGCGGGTATTCCACAATCTCCTTCTAATTATTCTCCTTTGGTTAATGAGGAACTTGCTAAGAAAAGACAAAATACTGTTTTAAAATCTATGTATAATAATGGAGTGATTAATGAAAATGAGATGAAAATGGCTTATAGTCAAAATTTAGAATATATTGGGAAGAGTAATTTAAGTGATTTGGAAAATGTTTTATATTTTAGGGATGCTGTTTTAGAGGAATTATATAGTATTGATACTATTCCAAAGTCACTAATAGATACTGGTGGACTTAAGATTTATACAACTTTAGATAAGAAGGCACAACAATCTTTAGAAAATGCTGTAAGTACGTATATGAGTGATGATACTGAGATTCAAGTTGCGGGAATGGTAATGGATCCTGAGGATGGGGGAGTTTTGGCAATGATTGGTGGATATGATTATTCTGTTAGTCAATATAATAGAGCAACTACCGCTAAGAGGCAGGTTGGATCTACTATTAAGCCTTTTTTATACTATGCTGCATTAGAAAATGGTTTTACTTCTGCTTCTTGTTTTACTAGTGAGAAAACTACTTTTAATTTTTCTAGTAATCAAACTTATACTCCTAAGAATTATAATGATACATACGCTAATGGTTCAATTACAATGGGAGCGGCTATTTCATATTCGGATAATATTTATGCTGTTAAGACACATTTGTTTTTAGGAGAGAGTACGCTTGTTAATATGGCTAAAAGGTTAGGTATTACTAGTAATTTAGATAATGTTCCTTCTTTAGCATTGGGTACTAGTGAGATAAGTATGGTAGAAATGGTAGAGGCTTATAGTACATTTGCTAATATGGGATATAATGTAGATGGTCATTTTATTGAAAGGGTAGAAGATAGTGATGGTAATGTTATTTATGAGTATAATAAAGAAAAAGAAGCTGTATTGAATTCTAATTTGGTATATATATTAAATGAAATGTTAACTTATACTTATGATAAGAGTTTTATTGATTATAATTATCCTACTGTAATTAGTCTTTTACCAAAAATTACTAATAAATATTCAATTAAAACAGGAACTACTGATACGGATATGTGGATAATTGGTTATAATAAGAATGCTGTTGTTTCGATATGGAACGGGTATGATGATAATAGAAATATTACTAGTGATGATGCTGATTATCATAAGAATATTTGGATTGATACGATTGAAAGTTATTTAAGTGATAAGGATAATGAGTGGTATGTTATGCCTGAGAATGTTGTTGGGGTATTGGTAAATCCTATTAATGGGGAACTTGCTACTGAGGATGATGAGAAGAAAAAGGTATTTTACTTTTTGAAAGGGACAGAGCCAAGTTATGGATTAACTGATTTAGAAGAGGTATTTAGGGAAGATAATGAGGTGGTTATTGATCCATAAAAAAATAGCTTGAGTATTATGATTAAAAAGTTATTTTAAATATATTGAGTTAATTCTTTAATAAAGTAAAATTCTTTATGTGTAAACAAAAAATTTAGTTCAAGATGGACTAAATTTTTATACTTTTAAAATATTATATATCTATTTGATGGTTTACTTATTTTTGTACTTCTAAGGTTATTATTGCAGAGGTTGGAGTTTCATTTTCGGTAATAGATATTTTATAACCTAAACTTGATATGGTATCTACTATTGACTTTATCGTATTAATTGCTGGGGTTATATCTTTTGATTCTACTGGTTGGTTATTGGACACTGATGATAATTGTTGGTTTAAGGGATTTATGTTTGGCATTTCTGGTGGAGTTGGAGGGGTTGGGATATTCGTTTGAGGTATTTCAAATGGTGCTGATTGGGGTTGTTGTTCTATGTTATTTTGATTAGGTATTTCTAGGCTTGGCATTTGCTGATTATTTAATTGTGTTAAATCGATATTGGGCATTGGTTGTGGTTGTTCAAACGCTGTTGGTTGTGGCGGTTGGTTAAATGAAGGTGTGCTATTTAAGGTTGATAAATTTTCTTTGTTTGGACTAGCAATGTTAGGGATTGGTTCTAGTTGAGGGTTTAGTGCTTCTACTTTATTAGCTACTCTTGGTTCATTACCTAGATCTGTTAAATCTATTAGTGGGCTTGGATTTGGATTACTATCTAAAATTGGACTTGAATTTGTTTGAGGAGGGGATACAATATTATTGTTTAAGTCCATATTTGTTTGTTCATCTTCCAATGATGGAAAGAATCTTCCTCCAAATGTTGGTTCAGTATTATTAGTTGGTGTTACTCCTGGAATATTATTTACATTTGTGTTTACTATATTATTGTTAATTGGTTCATTATTCATATTAAAATCTTCCCTTTCTAATTCTTTATTATTCAAATCTTTTAAATTTATAACATCTCTTATTATGTTATTTTGATTTATATTTTTGGTGTTTGGATATATATTGGTGCTTGATTTGAATCTTTCTTCTTTATTAAATAAATGTGATTGAGATTGGTTACTATTAAAATTTATACCTAGATTATTACTTATATATGACTTATCAATATTGAATTTAGTAATCATATCTTGGAATAATTTTTCTTTTTCTTGACTATTTAGGTCTTTTCTTTGAATGTTATCTAGTATTATATATTCAGCAGATTGTTTGTCATTTAGTTTTAATACTATTGCTGGTACTTGTTTAAGTCCTAAATTTACTGCTGCTTTATATCGTCTATTTCCCAATACTATTTCATATTTTTCATCGTTTTTTCTGAGTAATAATGGTTGGATAATTCCATAATTTTGGATAGAAATAGTTAAACCTTCTAGCCCATCATCTTTGCTTAGATGGGGTTCTAGTTTACTGGGGATAATATCTTCAATTTTTATGTAGTAAATTGTATTATCCATAATAGTCCCTCTCAATTCTTTATTATATAAGTAT